>JBDHVM010000130.1:0-4702 GCA_039809725.1 Peptostreptococcus sp. | reverse complement strand
CTTTTTCAAAACTTCTTTACGTTATACCCAAGACCAAGAAAAATAAATCCATATAATATCTTTTAAAGTCCATTTGTTTCTATTACTAATGCAAGCATATTTTTTTCAATATGTACTTAAAAAAATATATCTTATCTGCATTTGTGAAAAAAAATTCCAAAATCTATTGTAAAATATCTTGTTGGGTTGTATAATTACATTATAAATCAGAGAATATCTTTTATTCTAACAAAGTCTCTTTATGTTTTTTCCACCTGTTAAAACAACTTTGTGTGAAAACAACTTAAAGTAGATTAATAATAACGTTTACAAGGAGGTCAATCCATGTTTATTAAATCAAAATATATAGCACTTGAGGACAAAATGTTAGTTGATGGTGCTTTAGAAATTGAAAACGGAAAAATAAAAAGTATCATTAGCGATACATCAAAATTGGAAAATTTTACAGATTACGGAGATTCTATTATATCTCCTGGTTTTGTAGATACACATATACACGGTTTTTCAGGCCACGATATCATGGACAAAGATGCAGAAGGTTTGGGAATTATTTGTAAAGAGATATTAAAAATCGGAGTAACCTCTTTTTTACCTACTACATTAACTGCATCTGTTGAAGATTTAGATGAGGTCGTTAAAATTGTAAATGATAATAAAAATTTGTACGGAGCAAAAATCCAAGGCATTTTCTTGGAAGGACCATTCTTTTCTATTAAACACAAAGGTGCTCAAAATCCAACGTACTTTGAAAAACCTAATTTTGAAAAACTGAAAAAATGGCAACAGGTTTCAGGAGGTCTTATAAAAAAAATAGCACTCGCTCCTGAGCTTGAAGGTACGGAAGAGTTTATTAAAAATGCTAGAGATATTGGAGTAAGAGTTGCACTAGGACACAGTGATGCTACATACGATCAAGCTAAATCGGCAGTAGATGCTGGAGCTTCAATTTTTGTTCATACTTATAACGCAATGAGTCCCCTTCACCATAGAAATCCTGGAATGGTTGGAGCAGCATTGACTCTTGAAAATGTCTTTGCAGAACTAATCTGTGATGGTCACCATGTACACCCAGTTGCAGCAGATATTGTAATGAGATCTAGAGGTACTGAAAGCGTTGCTCTTATTACTGACTGTATGATGGCTGGAGGAATGCCAGAAGGCCATTACAAACTTGGAGATTTTGATGTTACAGTAGATTCTGGAACAGCAAAACTTAGAAGTGGAAATCTTGCAGGATCAATACTACAATTAAAAGATGCCGTTAAAAATGTTATCGATTGGAAGATAGCTACTCCTTTTGAGGCATTACAAATGGCAACACTTGTCCCAGCAAAATCAGTAGGTATAGATGATGTATGTGGAAAAATAGAAGTAGGTAGATTTGCTGACTTGACAATTTTGGACAAAAACTACGATATTGAGGCTGTATATTTAAACGGTGATCTAATCAAATAGTACATTTTCTAAAATGTATGTAAAATATAATATACTTTTTTTCATATAAGAATATACAACAGGAGTATATGAAATTACAACAAATAATGTATAAATAAAGATATAATAAATGTGTAAATAGAATATATTAAAAACAACCTCAAAAGGCTTGATAAATAGGAAATTATTCCTGTTTATCAAGCCTTTTACTTTTTATTAACGCGGCTAAGATGTCACCCACCTCTAAACAAAATGTAGGCGGCTGGTACATTTTGGATTTTCAGGCGATAAGCATATCTACCTCCTCGTTGAAAAGCTTATGTAGATTTTTAGTAAACATTTTTTCTTGTTTTATTTTTGCTAATAGTAAATGCGATTGCAATCATTGTAATAGCAATTAATATTTGTATCCCAATATATACAGCCGTTTTATTAGTTGCAAAATCACCCTCTATTATCGATGTATATATCTTGTTATTCCAATACATTGGAGACACTATAGCCAACTTGTTCATAAAATCTGGTAAATATTTGCTGGGAATAAATACTCCAGAAATAAATGCAAAGACTAGTGTAACAATATTTGTAAGAGCTCCATTCATTTGAGTACTCTTAGATACTACTGCACATAGGTACGCAAATGTTGAAGCTGGTAACAAATATACAATGCTTGAAATAATAAATCTATTTCCTGCAGTACCTGTCATATTTTCTGATCCAAATAGTATTACCGCCAATAACATAAAAATTGCCCAAATTACCACAAAAAATGTAAACGAACTTATAAAAATTCTCGTATTAAACGACTTTGCATCGTAGCTAGAAATATTTATTCTGTCCCTTATCTTCCCTCTGTTAAATCTGCTCTGCCCTATATATGCACCTAACATAAAAATAGCTAGAATAACAAATGATAGAGTATTAAAATACATATATATACTACTGTTTATCGCTCTTTGTTTTTTACTTTCATCATATGAATATTTTAAAGGAATTTTGTTTTTCATAATTTCGGCAGTTCTTTTCGCTACGCCCTCTACATTATATTTATCCATCAATTTATATGTACTAAGGTATTCTCCAATTTGCTGGTTTACGATTTGTACATAACCCTTGTCACTATTTACATAGTATTCTAACTTTCCTCCACTTTGTATTTTTAAAACATAATCTGTATATTGAAAAAATAAATTTTCTTTGATTGAATAGATGTCTGATTTGCTTTTCACAGGTGTAAACACACTATTTAAGTATTTTTCTAATCCCTGACTTATACTACTCCCACTATCCTCATTTATTACGCTTACTTTAATGGAAGAATTTATGGTATTATCGCCAAAGTCTGAACTATTTCCTTTTGTGGAAATAACTGCTATTATTATAAAAATAGCCATATACATGAAAATAGCAAGGGAATTATTTCTCATAATTTTAATATATGCTTTAAATACTGTCATATGAATTCCTCCTTGATAAAATCGCTATCAAAATAACCATAACCACAGAAATAATAAAAATATTGGATAAGTACAATAAATATTTACCTCCGTCATCAAATAAATAAAGAGACGTGAACATCTTCGAAAGTACACTACCTGGGTTTATGTTATTTAATATTGGAACATAATTATTAATAATTGCAGGTATTTTATTATTCATCATACCTGATAAGTATGAACTAAATACATAAAAAGCTGCTGAAAAAGCTATTTTAGTATTAGTTTTTGTCTTCAATAAAAGTGCCAATACGATTCCTATTAATATCGACATTAAATTACCTGCCAACAATCCTACTATTACCTGTATTTGAGTCCCTCCAAAATCTATCTCTAATCCATATCGAATATATACATATAGGATAAGTGTAAAAACTGAAGAAATCGAATAAATAGCACAGAATTGACCTATTATTAACCTGAACTTCGGAATTGGAGCTATATTAATCCTCTTTGAATACCCCATATCCGAACTTGTTCTGTTGCTTTCCGCAATGATCACCCCAAAAGTCATTGACCCCATACATATCATAGCCATTACCCCATAGAAAAATACAGCTTTGGTATCAACCTTTCTGCTTTGAGCATTACTTATACGTTCTTCAGGTCCACTAGATATATCATTTACTATTTCGTTTAGTTTACTCCTATTTTGTGGTTCTCTCATTATTTCCATAACGGCTGACTCGTTGTGTTTTATGTAGTTTATCGTATTGTATAATAATCCGCTTTCAATAGTATCTTTTTTTATAATTACCTCATCTGAACCATTTTCTGACCTTACGTATCCATCAATCTTATCTGCTTCTAGCGCTTCTTTTGGATTATTATATTCTTTTATTTCGAATAAATTTTTGCCTTTTACCTCTATTTTATCTAGAATATTTCTGTACTGCACATTTTCAACCATAACTTTAACTGGCTTGATATTGTATATTTTTGAATCACTTGGAATAGCGAAAGCAAGTACTGTCGACAGTGCAAAAGGAAAAATTAGTAACCAAAACAAACCCGACTTTTCTGCTAAATTCATTTTTAAGTTGTATTTAAATAAAAATTTAAACAAATATCTCACCTCTATTCATCTCTTAACTCTTTTCCTGTAATCTCTAAAAACACATCGTTCAGTGTTGGACTTAAAATTTCCATACCTTTAAAAAAGATATCATTGTTTTCCAAATATGTGAATATATGAGAAACCGATAGATTGTCCAACAGTTTCACATACAAATCATCACCATTTTTTGATACTTTTCCAACGCCTTTTAACTTAGATATATTTTCTATCTCCACTTCATTTAGTCTTACCTCTTTTAATATAAGTTTATCAGTAAGCCCAACTGATTCTTTAAGTTCATATTTATCTCCAGTCACCAAAACTTTCCCTCTGTCCATTATGGATATTTTTGTACAAATTTGTTCAACCTCTTCTATGTAATGAGTTGTATAGATAACAGTAGTACCATTTTCGTTTAATTTTTTTATTCCTTCCAAAATAGAGTTTCTACTTTGTGGATCAACTGCAACTGTAGGTTCATCAAGAATAAGAAGTTCAGGTTTATGAGATATTCCACAGGCCAGATTTAACCTTCTTTTTAGCCCACCACTTAGTTTCTTTGGTTTAAATTTTCTAAAACTATCCAGACCAACAAAATTGATAGCATCTTCCACACATTTTTTTCTAATATCCCTATCTTGAATGTATAGACCACAGAAAAAATCAATATTTTCATAAACATTTAACTCCTCTATTATGACAATTTCTTGAGGTA
>JBDHVM010000129.1:0-4778 GCA_039809725.1 Peptostreptococcus sp. | reverse complement strand
GAGTCGTACCCACCTATTGTCATATAATGTAAACTTGGTTCATCTTCGGCAAAATCAGAAGGATCAATCATTAGATCATATGGATTTACAAGGAGTGTTCCTCTGTTTCTAGCTAACTCAGCCGCAAAAGGAGCAGAAGATAATAAGTCTGGGAACTTCTTATCATTTACGTATATTGCACTAGCAATTGTATTTCTTATCTCTTGATTAGGAAACAGAAAGGAAAACACTATGTTGTCAACTTCATAAGGCAATATTCTTATATAAGCTTCTCCATAGTCAAACATCTGTCTGTCAAACAGTCTATGAATCCTTATACCTTTTGTCTCAAGGTAGTTTGATACGGTTGAATCGATTTCATCGTAAGTGCCAACTATAAAGATACTTTTTATATTTAATTTTTTGATTTGATTAAATACATCGGATCTCAGCCCACTTTTTGGATTTATAAAGTAAGGTATTTTTAGGGATGATGCTAGATAACTACCATACAGTGCAGTTCTAAAATCTCCTCCACCTACTAAAACAGCAGATTGATTACCTACATTGTAAAAATATTTCTTATTTACATTTAGAGCAGTTTCGTATCGATCAAAGCCAGATATCCTTGTTACATTAATTTCTGCAAATGAATTTACACTACTAAAAAACATAAACACTACGATTAAAAGTGCTGATAACTTTGTCTTTTTAAGCATAGATAACCCTCCTTTAAAAAAATAAAAAAAAATATTTTGATGATAAAGAACTTGTATATATTTATATAATACCACGTAATAGGCAAAAAACATATAAAAATCAAAAAAATGAAAATCAAAAAAATTAAAATATACAAAAGAACATTTTTTAGAGTGAAATTAGGAAATAGTTGTTTAGTGTGATCAGTTTAATGAAATCTATGCTCAAATAAGAAAAAATGTAAATCAGTTAAATTACTCATATAGTTCTTCTCGTAATAATTTAGTAAAGGTTTCATAAAGAACAGTCTGTTAAAATAGCAAATGAATAAAAAAATAATGCAATTTAAGATTGTTTTAAGGGATAATTTGGAGGTGGAAAAATGTTTTTATTAGAGTTTGCTCAATACAATAGAATTTCTAAAGTTGGAGTTTTTGAAAATGAAGAGGATATAATAGATTTTTTAGAAAAAATTCCTTTTGTAAAAAGAACGGATGATGTGATAGATGGTATGGAAATTTCATATTATTCGATCGAATATAAAGATATACCAGAATACTATGATATGGAATTAGGAAATGTAAAAACTATTCTTGCAAGACAATCTTTTGCTGAGAATGAAGTGATTGAAATATCTTGGGAGGAAATAGAGAATTTTTCTAGGGCTCAAAGGGAAGATAATATACGATATGCAGTGGGATCTGTAAGAGTAGATTCATATAATGTGCCAATTGTAGATGCAAAAGAATATATATGTTTGAGAAACGAGATGTTAGAAGAAATCAGAAAGTATTATAAACAGCGTGGCTACGAATCTAAAAGGACTTTTGCAGGTTCCGAAGATGGCGAAGCAATTGCAGCAATAGATAGTAAAGGTGAAATGAAGGGATTTGTATACTTAGATCCTGAGGCAATGGCAGAATATGTTGAAGGGAATTTGAACAAATTTATTGAAGAAACAACTGGAATATAAAAAATTAGGAGTGAAAAATGTTTAATAAGAAAGTAAATAAGAAAATAATAATAATATCTGTATGCGTGTTGATGTTTTCATCATTTGCACTTGCGGGGTGTAAGAATGAAACGAAAAAATCTAGTAATACTAATGTTACTAGTAGTGCGAGTAAGAAAGAAACAAAGGAGTTTAGAAACTTTGCAAAGAAGTTAGGGAAAGAGATAAAAATGCATTGGCCTTATATGGATAAAGTCTGGCCAGGATACAACTATAAAAATCATAATGTCGTATTTTTTAATATCAGTGAAAGCGGTAGTATAAAAGAGGCTTGGCTAATTAATTCTGAAGAAAGTAGGAAACTGAGTGATGGTGAGTATACAAAAATAACACCTCCACAGCCAGGTGGATATGATAAGATAAGTTTTGAAGGAAAACCTTCAATTTCCATTTCAGCAGATGAAAAATCAATAAAAGAAGATAATGCACTAGATAATTTTTATAGGCTTACAACCCATGAAATTGTGCATTTTTACTATCAAAAAGAAGCTACGAACAATTTTGATGTAGGTAATAGGTATCAAGAGTATCCTCTAGATAAGACTCCAAGGCTTTATAGAAAGATGGTTTATAAAAATCTAATAGAAGCTTATGAAAACCCAACAAAAGAAAATGAATCGTTGGGAAAGGCAAAATATTGGCTTGATAAATGGAAAAAAGAGTTTTCACAGGAATATAAGGATATAAAAAGTACTGATATTGTGGAAGCGACTGCTAGATATACCGAAAACATAGGCAGTTTTATAACGGATAAATTAACAAAAGATGAATTTGAAAAAAATGCAAAAAATAACATAAAGAAGAATGAAGACTTCCTATCTGCTGACTCAGAAAGCTATGAAATAGGCTATGTTGCAGCTCTGATTTTGGACAATAAATCTCCGAATTGGAAAAATAACTTCTACAAAGAGGGTATGACTGTTGAGGAAAAACTGTTAGAAAACGTAAAGGAAATTCCTGAAAAACCAGATTCTGAAGTTGAAAAAAGAATTAACAAGACTGTTGACCAGTACAATAAAACTACGGCGAAGTCAATTGAAGACATCATAAAGTCTGAAAAGGATAAAAAGATTCCGTATTTAAGATTGGATATTAATAAGTCCGAATCAAGCCTTGCATCTTCTGGTATGCTTAAGTATAATGGAAAGAATATTATTGAAGAGTACATTAATGGATTTAAAGTGGGGGACAAATCCATTAAAATTAATATGAAAAATGTGTTAGATGTTATGTCTGAGAATGGTAGTCCGATAATTGAAGTTCCTCTTGATATACCTCACGAATATAAATCGGGGATACTTACCATAAAGTCTGAGAAATTAACAGTTGAGGGTATTAAAGCTGTTGAAAGCAATGACAATGGTAGAAAAATATTATCTATTGTTGTTGACAAGTAAAAATATAAATATATACGTTATAAAAATGGTTTTTTATTAAAAAAATAAAATCGTATTTTGGCGTTAAAAAAATAAAAGTGTGGATTTCAGATAAGTGGCGGTAAAGCCAGTATATATGAATATCCACACCTTTGAATTATTGATGTAAACTGCAATCAACCGTGTTTATTTATTTTATATAGTACATATATTTAAAAGAACACTGTCCAGTATAGTTTTATCAAGAACACGCTCTTAATGCTTTACAGTACCAGCTGTAAGTCCTGATACTAAGAATTTTCTAAATATCATTGCGACTATTGCTGGTGGTACTATAGATATAATCCCAACTGCTGCAATGATACCATAGTTTATGGCATCTCTTGTCATAAATTCTGACATAACCATTGTTAAGACCTTATGCTCATATGAAGACACAAGTATCATAGGTATTACATACTGTTTCCAAGCCATAATAAACATTATCAAAAAACTAGTTAGGATTATTGGGCTTGACAGTGGAAGTACGATTTTAGTAAAAATTTGTACTTCAGAGAATCCATCAATTGAAGCTGCTTGCCATAGTTCTTTTGGCAATTCTTTTATATAGTTCATGATTATCCATGTGTTTAGAGGAAGAAAGGATGAAATATATATAATTGAAGTCCAAAACATACTGTCCAGTAAATTTAGATTTCTAAAAATAGAATAAACTGGAATCAACGTCGCAAATACAGGGATTACAATTGTTAAAAGCAACAAATTGATGACTAGTTTTTTTCCCTTAAATTCAAATTTTGCTAAAGCATAACCTGTAACGACTGATATGGGTATTCCTATAGCTAGAGTTATTGCGGATATTTTTAAGCTATTAAAAAGTCCATTAAAAGCAGATTGATGTTCTTTTGTTGTGACATCAAATATTAGCTTATAGTTATCTAGTATCAAATTTGTTGGAAGTATTCTTGAACTTGCCTTAAGCATTTCGCTCTCTGGGGTCATACTTATTATTAAACACCAAATTATTGGACCTAAACAAAATATAAGAACGAATAACACAGCGATATAATATAGTAAACCTGTTTTTTTTCTCATATTATACCTCCTAATATACCTTTTCTACAGTCATATTTCTAACATAGAAGTAACCAAATACTCCTGTCAAAATCATTATTACATATGAGATAGAACTTCCCAAACCAAAGTCTAAAAAGTTAAAAGTATTTGAGTAGTTGTAGACAAGTAATGTTTGATTTTCAAATTGAAAGCCAGACATTGAAATGATTTCATCAAATACATTAATAGCAGTTGTAGTAAGGTTAATCAACACAACTCCAAGTGATGGAACTAAAAGAGGTAGGGTAATAGTCCTAAATGTTTGTAGAGGAGAACTTCCTTCCAAACAAATTGCCTCGTAATAATTTTCAGGTATACTCTGAAGATTTGCGAGTATTACTATTGCTGAAAATGGTATAATTCTCCAAATTATAACAACAGAAATCACAACCAAAAACATCCACCTGTCTGTAGTCCACGATATTGGTGTATCAATAAACCCGAGATTTACCATAAGTTTGTTTACAAGTCCATATCCTGGAAAAAAGATAAATTTCCACATTATCCCATTTACTATTGGAGGTAGAGCCCAAGGGATAATTACAATTGCCGTTAAAAAAGCCGTTATCTTTGTTTTTTTGTTTAAAATCAGTGCA
>JBDHVM010000128.1:0-4791 GCA_039809725.1 Peptostreptococcus sp. | reverse complement strand
TAAAAGATATATCTAAAATTGTTCGAATAGTTTATCGATAATAAATAATGCAACTTTATTCTATAATTATTCAAAATATATTGTTAAAATATGTGAAATACTGTATAATAAGTATATTAATGAATTATTTTTTTATTAATTTCATTTTGTATTATTAATTTTATAGGAGGTTGTGATGGGTTTTTTTAATTCAATTTACAATGCGGCGATGTCGCTAAGTGACGTACTATGGTCAAAAATTTTAATTGTTATGCTTATAGGCATAGGTTTGTTCTTCACTTTTAGAACTAAATTTGTTCAGTTTAGATACTTTAAGGAACAGTTTAAACTATTGGTGGATCGTGATAACATGAAAGATGCAAAGTCAAAGGGAGGTATTTCTTCTTTTGGTGCATTCTGTATAAGTACAGCTTCTAGAGTTGGTACTGGAAATATTGCTGGTATTGCAATTGCAATTGTGGGTGGAGGACCTGGAGCAATTTTTTGGATGTGGCTTATAGCACTTATAGGATCTGCTTCAGCATTTGTAGAGGCAACACTTGCACAGATTTTTAAGGTTCCAAATGGAACAGCTTCAAAAGGTGGACCTGCATATTACATGGAACAAGGTTTAAACGCAAGATGGTTAGGAATTATTTTTGCAATACTTATAACACTTACATATGCATTTGTATTCAATGCAGTTCAAGCGAATACAATGTCTATCGCTCTTAACAGTTCTTTTGGACTAAATAGAATGGTTTTTGGTATTATATTAGCTGTAATTACAGGTTTAGTAATATTTGGTGGAGTGCACAGAATTTCTAAAGTTTCTGAAATAATAGTGCCGATCTTTGCAGTTTTATATATATTAGTTGCACTATTTATTATACTTACAAATCTAGGTGAAATACCTGGTGTAATTAGAGATATTTTCGTTGGTGCTTTTAATCCTAAAGAGTTCGTTGCTGGTTCTGGAGCAGGTATAATGGCTACTCTTCTTACAGGAGCAAAAAGAGGTCTTTTCTCTAATGAGGCTGGTATGGGTTCTGCACCTAATGCATCTGCAACAGCTGATACTTCTCATCCTGTAATTCAAGGATTGGTTCAGTCACTAGGTGTATTTACTGATACAATAATAATCTGTAGTTGTACAGCATTTATGTTATTACTATTCAGTGGTTATGGTCAGAGTTCAAACGAAGGTATACTTTTAGCACAGGAAGCTTTAACACATCACTTAGGTCCTGTAGGTGGAATATTCTTATCAATATGCGTATTCCTTTTTGCATTCTCTTCAATTGTAGGAAACTATTACTATGGAGAGTCTAATATACAGTTTATGAGTGAAAAAAATCCTCAGAATGAAAAATTATACTTAAATATCATAAGAGTCTTAGTATGCTTGTTTGTTTTCTATGGTTCTATGGAAAAATTGGAAGTTGTATGGAATTTAGCAGATTTATTTATGGCATTTATGGCAATTCTTAACTTGATTGTTATATTGCTACTAGGAAAATACGCATATGCTGCATTATCTGATTATTCTTACCAAAAGAAAAATGGTATAGAAAGACCTCAGTTCTATAAGGAAACTATCCCTGAACTAAAGGATTTAATAAAAATGTGGCCTGAAAAGAAATAACCTTTAATAGTTGGTTTATTTTAGTTAGACCGATTGCTATTAATCTTAAATATCCATTTAATATTTAAAAAAAATAATAAGTTAGATATTCAAAAAAAGCGTAGTAGATTATAAAAGAATATTGATCGATAAATAAATCCTTCTTTATTCTTGAGAATCTACTACCTTTTTATTCTTACGTTTAGATAAAATACCATTATGAATGGATTTTTTCTTAAAAGCATTTACTTAAATTTGAATACGTTATAAAATGAATATAAAGTAAACAAAAGGGGTGATATTTATGTCTTACAAAGAACTATATAATGAGTGGATTGAATCTCCGTATTTTGATGATGATACTAAAAAAGAACTATTGTCAATAAAGGATGATGAAAAAGAAATTGAAGATAGATTTTATAGGGACCTAGAGTTTGGTACAGCAGGCTTAAGAGGTGTGGTTGAAGCTGGTATTAACAGAATGAATATATACACAGTTAGAAGAACATCTTTTGGTTTAGCAAACTATTTCTTGAAAAATCATTCGGATGCAGCTGAAAGAGGTATTGTAATTGCTCATGATAATAGAAATATGTCAAAAGAATTTTGTCTGGAGGCATCGAAGACTTTTGCAGCAATGGGAATGAAAGTATACTATTTTGATGACTTAAGAACAACTCCATTATTATCGTATTCTGTAAGAAAATTGAACTGTATTGGAGGCATTGTAATAACAGCTAGTCATAACCCACCTCAGTACAATGGATATAAGGTATATGGAGACAACGGATCACAAATTATGCCTGATGTTGCTAAGGATGTGCTTGAAGAAATTGATAATGTTACTAATTTTAATGACATTCCTCTTCCAAGCAAAGAAGATTTAAATAATATGATACTTCTTGATACTGAAATAGAAGACAGTTTTATTGAGGCAGTAAAAGAGAATGTTATTAATGATGAACTTGTAAGAAAATTTGGAAAAGAATTTAAAATGATTTATACACCTCTTTGCGGTACTGGAAGAGAACCAATACAAAGAGCATTAAAAGAATGTGGATATGAACAGGTTATTATCGTTCCAGAGGAAGAAATGCCAGATCCTTTATTCGCAGGTATCAAGACTCCAAATCCAGAAGAAAGTGCTGCGCTGGCAAGAGGAATTGAGCTTATGAAAAAAGAGAAGGCGGACATTTTAATAGCTACTGATCCAGACTGTGATAGAGTGGGCGTTGCAGTAACAAATAAAGAAGGTGAAGTTCAACTGCTGACAGGAAACCAGATAGGTGGTCTCTTGGTTCACTACGTATTAAATGGACTTAAAGAAAAAGGTAAATTAACTGACAAATCTTGTATGATAAAGACTGTAGTAACATCAGAGTTTGGTGCTGACATGGCAAAAGATTTAGGTGTAGAAGTTGTTGAAATACTAACTGGATTCAAGTTTTTAGGGGATAAGATGACACAGTATGAAAAAGATGGATTAAAAGATTTCACTATGGGTTACGAAGAAAGTTATGGGTACCTGATTGGAAGGCAGTGTAGAGATAAGGATGCTGTAACAGCAACTTTATTAATATCCGAAATGGCTCTATATTATAGAAGCAGGGGAATGACCCTTCATGATGGATTGATGGAACTTTATGGAAAATACGGTTATTACTCTGAAAAAACAACTTCTATTTATCTTGAAGGTAAAGAAGGTGGTGAGAAGATTTCGAGAATCATGGATCACCTTAGAAATACAGAAATCGATCAGATTAATGGAAGAAAGTTAGTTAGTGTTCTTGATTTTGAAAAAGGTGTAGAAGGCTTTACTAAATCAAACGTGCTAAAATATATTTTTGAAGATGGTTCGTGGATAGCGTTAAGACCTTCTGGTACTGAACCAAAAATAAAAGTATATATTGGTACGAAAGATAGTCACTATGAGGAATCTCTAAGTAAACTAGAAGAATTAAACGATTATTTTATGTCAAAAGTTAATTCAGTAGAGTAAGCGTTCGTAGAAAATAAATTCAAATACTTTTTAAAAAGAATAAGACAGTCGATAAAAATAAGAGTGTTAATATATATGAACTAATTTGTAAGGTCAAAATGGAGACTTTATTTATCTAGATTCATAATTATATTACACTCTTATTTTAGTTTTCTTTTACATAAAGTATCTACTTTTTTCTGATGAAAAAGTAATGCATTGATTTTGTAGCCGATTGTAATTGACATACTACATAAGTAGAGCCAAGTCATAAGTATAATAATAGCTGAAATACTTCCATAAACAATTTTGTAGGAACTAAATGTATTTGCATAGAATGAATAACATATTGTGAAAAACAACCATAAAACCGTTGTTACAACAGCTCCAGGAATGGTCTGGCTATACTTTAGCTTGCTGTTTGGTCCGATTGTAAAAAATACTAAAAACAAATATACCATCATAGAAATTGGAAGTGCAAACCTTATTACAAGATAGATATAATCTAAAAAAACAAACTCTGTGCCAATAAGATTTATTACAAAACTCCATAGTTTATTTCCATATACAAAAAAAGTGATACAAAGTATAATGACAATAAAAAACATAATAGAATAAAAAATGCTTAAAAGGTTTATTTTGATAAAAGACCTTGTTTCTTCAAACTTAAATGCACGATTTTGGCTTCTTAGCATAACCTTGACGGATTTTGAAAAAGTCCATGCGGCAAGAAAAAAAGAAATTGCAAGTATATTAAGATTTCTATTTTTTACAGCAGATGTAACAATAGCAGAGAGTATTGTGTACGCTTCTTTTGGCATAATGTTTGACATTGACCTTTCTATTATAAACAAATTAATGTCTGGAACATAGGCAATTGCAGAAATTAAAAATAAGATTGAAGGGAATATTGACAAAGTGAGATAAAATGCAATTTCTGCAGTTGTTGAAAATAATTCAGATATATCAAAGTTTTTAATTATTGCTTTAATTTTTATTGATGATTTTATCATATTCTCACCCCCTATATTATAATTCTATCATAAAGATATCCTATAAACTATACATAAAAATGATAAGCATATAAAAAACATCATATGAATGTTTCATACTAACTAAAGATTTATTAGAATAAAAGTCTATATTCTACTAATATTCTGAAAAATATATATATTAATAAAAAAATGTTCTTCAAATATGTTATAATTAA
>JBDHVM010000127.1:0-4796 GCA_039809725.1 Peptostreptococcus sp. | reverse complement strand
ACGATAGGAAAGAGTAAAACAGTTATGAGAAACGATGCAATTGGGGTTGTTTTTCCAATGTTTTTTGCATTGGCAGTGATATTAATAAGTAGGTATGCAAAAAATGTACATATTGATACAGATGTAGTTTTAACTGGAGAAGTTGTATTTGCATCTTTAGATACGATACGAATACTTGGTCTTGAAGTTCCGAATAGTCTTATAAAAATTTTAATCGTTCTTGCAGTAAATTTAGCTTTTGTATCTGTATTTTACAAACAGCTTAAGATAACAGCCTTTGACGAGGAATTTGCATATTTGATAGGGATTCCAATAGGGTTAATATTCTATAGCTTTATGACTCTAACATCTATTACCGCAGTTGTTGCGTTTGATGCAGTTGGTAGTATTTTAGTGTTATCTTTTTTTATTTCACCTGCTGCAACCGCATATTTATTAGCAAAAGATTTAAAGGCAATGTTGTTATTAAGTGGAGTGATATCGGCGATAAACTGTTCAATTGGCAGTTTAATTGCGATAAAATATAACGCCTCAATGTCAGGGATGTGTGCAGTAACAGGTATGGTTATATTTATTATTGCAATAGTATTTAATAAAAATGGAGTGATTGCAAATATAATAAAACATAGATATAGAAATAAAAAAAGTCAACATTCGATATAAGCGTACAATAAAAAAATAGCGTTGTTGGTAATAAACTTCTTTCATCTACCGATGATTTAAGGTTTTATTACCATCAACGCTATAAATTATACAGCCAATTTCACAGTCTCCCCTTTATTATTTCTCAATATTGCAATCATAAACGATGCTTTCTTCTTTTACGTTGTTAGATTTATTTGAAAACTTTAAATAAATTTTATTTGATTTATTGTAAAGAGAAAAATACGGTTTTATTTTTTTAGTAGATGAAACCCTAATCCGACAATTAATGAGCCACCTATGACATTTCCAATTGTTGCTATTATTAGAGCATATACAGCAGAGCCTAGTGTGACACTCGTAATGTTGCTTGATAATAAGGCAATAGAAAATACTGTCATATTCGCAATACTATGTTCAAATCCAGTTACAACAAAAGTAAATAAAAGCATTATTACGAGTATTAATTTAGCGACTTCATTTTCTGTTTTAAAGCAAATTAAAACGGCTAAACAAACTATAAAGTTACAAAGAATTGCCCTAGCAAATAAATTATGAATAGGCATAGTGGCCTTAGCAGCGGCAACGCTAGAAAAAAAGTCTACCATAGCACCCTTTGTAAGTAAGCCAGACATTATAAACAGAGCACTTAAGATTAGTGCGCCTATCAAATTTCCAATCCAACTAACTATCCAAACCGAAATAACATCTGAAAATTTAACTTTTTTTCTAAATATCCGATTGTCATTGTAAAGTTATTTCCAGTAAACAACTCAGTACCAGTGAAGATTACCAGTGATAACGCAACTGAGAAAGCAAGCCCCATAATAATTTTTGTAAAGGGACTATTAGCATTTGTAAGTATGGCGCCAACGGTGAATGAAATTAAAACACCAGTACCTATAAAAGATCCTGCAAATGCGGATGAAAGAAGAAACCTAAATTTACTTTCTTTAAGTAAAGAATCCTTGTAGTCTGCGGAGTTTGAAGCCTTATCCATTATTTTATTATACATATAGTCCCCCTATTTGTTATTTGACGAATTATTAATAAAAAAATTATACCATAGTTATGGATTATTGTGAACAATTAAATTAAATATTGGTTTATAGTACACATATAGTTGTGGTTTGTAAACTTGCAATAATCCTATTAACAGGGTGAGTTATCTGAATTTGATTTTCTTAATTTCAAATAAAAGCAAATAGAAAGCACACTTACTGAAAAAAGTAGCACAAGAATGACCAATGCCGTAAAAAAGAAAAAATTTTCTGGAAGTATACTGATTATTGGATCTTTCTTTGGATCAAATATCCAGTAGTCGTTTCTAAATAACAATTTATGAAAGACAACAAAACTTTTTTTAAAGCTAACTATAAAAGGCATGATTAATAAAAGTGGAAAAAGAAGAATAGTTATTCCAACTTCTAATAAGACGTTAATATTCTTTTTTTTCACACTATAATATATTCCGAATATAGATGTGAAAGTAAAAATAACAAAAAAAATGATTACCGTTTGTATAATATTTCTTACTTCCTCGAAATGGACCTTTCCTTCAGGAGAGTGGGTAAAATCAGGCAGAGAAAAATCTTTTTTCTCTGAAGATAAATTATAATCAATAAGATAGTTATAGTTCTTTTCCACCAAATCTCTGCTATATCCAGTGTTTTCTATTAAGTTACTATTATCCAAAAAAATATAGTAAATGGGTTTAAATGAAAAGACAAACAAAACTACGGCTAAAATTATCCAAAAAGGAATTGTTATTTTTGAAATTTTTCCAAGTAAGTTAATCATAATATTATCCTCCCAATAGTTGTATTTTATATATTGATAAATGAAAATATATATTTACATACACACATTATACTACAAAAATTAGGTAAATAAGTGATATAATAATATGTGAGTTGCATTTTATAAAATAAACATTGTTTATGTAGAGTGAGTTTTTAGAATTAATATAAAAATAAGGGGAAATGGAATGAATATAGAAGATTTAAATCCTGCTCAAAGAAAGGCAGTTACAAAAACCGATGGCCCAGTCCTAATTTTGGCAGGTGCTGGATCTTGAAAGACAAAGGTTTTAACTACAAGGATTGCATACTTAGTTGAGGACAAAGGTGTAAATCCTGGAAATATTTTGGCGATTACATTTACAAACAAAGCTGCGAATGAAATGAGGGAAAGGGTAGAGAATATTATCGGCGAAAATTCTAGAGAAATGTGGATTTCTACCTTCCATTCGTGCTGTGTTAAGATTCTAAGGAAAGATATTAATAAAATCGGGTACAATAGAAGCTTTGTAATTTATGACGCTTCTGATCAGCTTACTTTGATAAAGGAGTGCATAAAAGAACTAAAATTTAGTGATAAAGAGGTTGAACCAAAAACAGCAATTTCCGAAATTTCTTCTGCAAAGGATAAACTAATGGATCCGAGGGAGTATGAAAGGAATGTAAATGGAGATGCTCGACTAAAAAAAATTGCAGATATATATTCTATATATCAAGATAGATTAAAAAGAAATAGTGCACTTGACTTTGATGACCTGATAGTAAAAACAGTAGAGCTACTTCGTGAAAATGAGGATGTATTAAATTTTTATAGAGGTAAGTTCAAATATTTAATGGTTGATGAATATCAAGATACCTCAAGGGCCCAGTATGAATTAATTAAAATGCTTGCAATGGGACACCAAAATATTTGCGTCGTAGGCGATGATGATCAAAGTATTTATGGCTGGAGAGGCGCTGATATCAGAAACATATTAGAATTTGAAAGAGATTATGATGATGTTTTTGTCGTGAAACTTGAACAAAATTACAGGTCGACACAGGTAATATTAGATACAGCAAACTGTTTGATATCAAATAACATAGAGAGAAAGAAAAAAAAATTATGGAGTGATAAAAAAGATGGCACTAAGGTTAGAATAAAACGTCTCGAAAATGAAGTTGAAGAAGCAAACTACGTTGTGAGGGAAATATATAATGACTCGATAAAGACAGGAAGACCATATAGTGAATACTCAGTCTTATACAGAGCAAATGCACAGGCTAGAGCTGTGGAAGATGCACTAAATAGATTTCAGATACCATACAATATTTACGGAGGCACAAAGTTATATGAAAGAAAAGAGATTAAAGATTTAATTGCATACTTGAGGGTAATTTCAAATCCAACAGATGATCTATCACTAAAGAGAGTAATCAATATCCCAAAAAGAGGTATAGGTTTGAGGACAATTGAAAAGCTGGAAGATAGGGCTAGTTTGATGCAAGAGAGTTTATACTCAACTCTTTTAGATGTGGAAAACAATTCTGATATATCAACTAAAGCTAGAAAGGGAATTGATGATTTTGTAGATATTGTAGGATTATTCAGAAGTATATCAGAACTATATCCACCTAGTACAATGGTTGAAAAAGTTCTTGATCTAACTGGGTATATGAGTGAACTAGAAGATATAGTAGAAGCAAATAAAAGCCTAAACAATGGAAAGGCAGAAGATGCTCAAGACAGAATAGACAATAATTAGAGCTATCTTGTAAACTTCATTGGATATAGTCTTTCGAATTTAATTTTTACAGCTAAAACTTATATACTTTTGGAAAGAAGGCCAGAATTCCCAGAAACTTAATTTGAGAAATAAATGAATTAATTTTAGATAAATTCTTACGGGAGTATTCTTTCAAGCATAGATGATGTATTGTTAAGAGTTCAACATAACAATTAAATTATTACAATGATTCATAAAAAATTAGGGAAGTGGAATCCGAAATTTGAGGAATGTATCAGTGCTTTCCTAAAGAATGCTGAGAGAAGAAAATATACAACTTGCAATATTTGTTCATGATGACGTTTATGTAAATTGTTATGATTTTAATTTGTGATTTATGCAAATAATAAAGGTTCGCCTTGCTTCTGTTATCTTTGAGCCGTTATGAAGCAGGTAAGATGAATAAAATAGCGTTGATAGTCGCCGGAGGAAAAGGTGTACGGATGAATTCTGAAACGCCGAAACAATTTTTACTACTCAATAAAAAGCCGGTTTTATATTATACCATCAAAGCATTTTTGGACGCTTTTGAAGATATACAGATAGTGATGGTATTACCCGAAGATCATATAGGGAAAGGAAGAGAAAT
>JBDHVM010000126.1:0-4798 GCA_039809725.1 Peptostreptococcus sp. | reverse complement strand
GCTCCAAGGGTGGGGCTCGAACCCACAGCCTACCGGTTAACAGCCGGTTGCTCCACCATTGAGCTACCTTGGAATAACGTGGCTACGTCCTATTCTCCCAGACAGCTTCCCATCAAGTACCTTCAGCGCTAAAGAGCTTAACTTCTGTGTTCGGAATGGGAACAGGTGTATCCTCCTTGCTGTAATAACCACATTAAATTTTTCTTAATTCCGTCCCTCACAAGGACAAGTATTATATTATCATAATCGATATACTTCGTCAACATCTTTTCAAAACTTTTTTTTATTTTTTTTAGTTTTTTTTATTTTTCGAATTATATTGCTTAAATCGACCTTAAAAGTCTGTATAAATACGTACTTTATTTTGTTTTATTTCTTTTTTTATACCCATAAATAAAGTTTTTTCTTTTTCTGTCTTTTATAATTTTTTTAATAAACTTAAATTTAATATGCGTTTTTTTATTTTCTTATAACCTTTAACCCAATTTTTTATAATCTTTAACCCAGTTCTTTTATAATCTTTAACCTAGTTTTTTATAATCTTTAACCTAGTTATGAGTAAAAAAATATTAGTAATAAAATTTTAGACGTCGCAAAAGACTTTCAACGACGTCTAATTAACTACTTTTTTTATTGCCCTTGCTTATTGCTTTTAATTTGTTACCATTTAATGTTCAATGAAACTTTTTCTTTTTGTTCATTGCGTGTTGCTTTTTGTTTATTACTATTTACTATTCAATACACCCTTTGCTTTTTCAACTACATTTTCTGTTGTAAATCCAAAATGCTTAAACAATAGATTTGCTGGTGCCGATGCTCCAAATCCAGTCATCCCTACTACATCTCCATCTAAGCCGACATATTTATACCAAGGCATAGTACCACCAGCTTCAATTGCAAGTCTAGCCCTCACGTTTGAAGGTAGTACTTTCTGTTTGTACTCATCATCCTGTGAATCAAAAATATCCATACAAGGTATAGAAACTACTCTAACAGACACTCCTTCTTTTACAAGTTCTTCCTTTGCACTCATTGCCAATTCCACTTCTGAACCTGATGCCATTAAGATAATATCTATCTTTTCTACATTAGATGCTTCAGAAACAACATATCCACCCTTAAAGGCTTCTTTTGATGATCCTTCTGTCTGTGGCAAGTTCTGTCTAGTAAGTACTATCGCTGTAGGTGTAGATTTAGAACCCATAGCACTTGCCCATGCTACTGCAGTTTCATTATAGTCTGCTGGTCTAAATACATTTACATTTGGAATTGATCTTAGCATAGCCAATTGTTCAATAGGTTCATGAGTAGGACCATCTTCCCCAACTCCTATGCTATCATGAGTAAGAACATATGTAACAGGAAGTCCCATTAGTGCTGCTAGTCTAATCATCGGTTTCATAAAATCACTAAAAACAAAGAAAGTTGCACAGTATGGCTTTAACCCTCCATGAAGATATATGCCATTTACTATTGCTGTCATTGCCATTTCTCTTACTCCGAAGTGTATATTTCTTCCACTTCTATCTATAGAAGAAAATTCGCCTTCGTTTTTCATATCTGACTTATTTGATGGTGCAAGGTCAGCAGATCCTCCAAACATATTTGGATAGATGTCTTTTAATTTATTTAAAATATCACCTGAAACAGCTCTTGTTGCCATAGCCTTGTTTTCATGTGCCCAAAAATCTTTATTTTCCATTATTTTTTCTATATCTAACTCGTTAAAATAAGTATCCCATAAATCTTTTTCTTCTGGATATTTCTCACAGTATTGAGCAAATATTTTGTTCCACTCATCTTCACACTTTGCTCCTTCAAGAGCTTTTTCATTGTAGTGAGAGTACACATCTTCGCCCACTTCAAATGGAGTTTCGCTGTCCCATCCTAAGAATTTTCTCAATTCTTTAATATTCTCTTCACCTAGAGGCTCGCCATGAGCAGATGATTTTCCTACTTTTGCAGGACAACCGTAGCCTATTTGAGTTTTACATATTATCAAAGAAGGCATTGTCTTTTCTGACTTTGCAGCACTTATGGCATTTGAAAGAGCTCCCAAATCATTAGCATCTTCTACTGTTTGCACTTGGAAACCAAAAGCTTTAAATCTTTCTGCTACATCTTCTGTAAAGGCTAAATCAGTATTTCCCTCAATTGTTATTTTATTTGAATCGTAAAGAACTATTAGTTTATCTAACTTTAGTGTGCCCGCAAGAGATAAAGCCTCATAAGCTACACCTTCCATCAAACAGCCATCGCCTGTTAATGTATATGTATAATGGTCTACTACAGGATAACCTTCTTTGTTAAACTTTGATGCCAAATGCGCTTCTGCCATTGCCATACCAACAGCAGTAGATACTCCTGCTCCAAGAGGCCCAGTAGTTGATTCAACTCCTACCGTATGACCATACTCAGGATGTCCTGGAGTCAAGCTTCCAAATTGTCTAAAATTCTTAAGCTGATCTAAAGTCATTCCTTCATATCCGAACATATGAAGAAGTGAATATAACAGTGCAGAACCATGTCCTGCAGATAGTACAAATCTATCTCTATTCTTCCACTCAGGATTTTTCGGATTATGTTTCATATGATTTGCCCACAATTCATAGGCAATTGGCGCTGCACCTAATGGCAATCCTGGATGCCCAGAATTTGCTTTTTGCACTTGATCCGCCGATAAAATTCTCAAAGCATTAACTGCTTTATTATTGATAGTCATTAAATTTTCCTCCTACTATAACTTAAATTACTTTCCATTACTATAATACTATACTTTTCTTTATTCTTAAATAATTATTTCAGTTTTTCCTATGTTTATTCATAAATAATCATTTTAATACTCTTATGTTTATTCATAAATAATCGTTTTAATACTCTTATGTTTATTCACAAATAATCATTTTATTTTTCTTCTTCATTATGTTATTTCGTATATTCTTCTAAAAAAGTCAGATAGGTTTCTGCATTTTCCCTTATTCCTATTATTTCCTCTTTAGTCAATTTTCTTATACACTTAGCTGGCGAACCCATAATTAGGCTTTCATCTTCAAAGACCTTATTTCCAGTTACCAACGTTCCAGCTCCAATGATAGAGTTTTTTCCTATCTTTGACCCATCTAAAACTATGGCACCCATACCAACTATCACGCTATCTCCAATCTCCGCTCCATGAATTATCGCACTGTGTCCTATCGACACATATTCTCCAATAATAACGTCACTGTCACCATGTAACACACAGCAGTCTTGAACATTAGAACACCTACCTATTGAAATGTTCATACCATCCCCTCTAAGAACCGCATTCGGCCATACGCTGACTTTTTCTTCTAACTTGACTCCTCCAATTATTGTAGCCTTTTCATGTACGAAACACGATTTATTAATTTCAGGAATCTTATCTCTATACTTTTCTATCATTTTATCTACCCCTTACCTACCTCAGTACATCTTTCATTTCAAATAAACCATTATCTTTACCCTTCAAGAAGTACAATGCTCTCACAGCGCCATTTGCAAAAGACCTATCTGACTCAGCGTGATGACTAATTGTTATAACCTCATCATTTCCAGCAAATATAACATCGTGATCACTGATTATAGTCCCACCTCTAACCGAGTGAAACCCCACTTCATTAACTTTTCTTTTACAATTGGAACCTGACCTTCCAAATTGAGAAAATAGCTCAGGATTCGCTTTTTTCATACTATTAAAAATCATCTTAGAAGTTCCACTTGGAGCATCTTCTTTTCTATTGTGATGTTTTTCTACTATTTCAATATCAAATCCGCTTAACAATTCACACGCTTGTTTCACGATATCCAGTAAAACATTAATACCAAATCCTGTATTATGAGATAGCAAAATAGGAATAGACTTTGAAGCTTCTTCAATAATTTCATTATCTTCTTCACTCAAGCCTGTCGTTCCTATTACCAATGGAACCCTTTTTTCAACTGCATATTCTACCGTAGACTGTATATTTTCTCTATTAGAAAAATCTATCACTCCATCACAATCTTCTTTCACACAAGAAATCTTTTTGTAAACTCTATAATTCCCACAGTCATCACCCTCTTCTGAAGCTGAACGTGACACTCCAAAAGCAATTGTCGATTCACTCCCTTCTATTGCTTCTTTATTTGCATACCCAAGTTTTCCATAAAAACCAATCACACCAATTCTCATCCTATTACCTCCCAAAAAACAGAATCTACGAGTTTATATCATTTACATAGTTTAACGCTAAATCAATTAGAGTTCAAAAACCGTCTATAGACTAAAATTCACCTGTTAACTATCATTATATCAATTGTAAATATTCGCTTCAAGAGTATAATATGATATAATACAATGTATCTAAGATTAACTTCCAACGGGGGATACATAAATGAAAAAAACAAAAGAAAAAGTAATCGATATATTGATGAATAATACTGATAAGTACATTTCAGGTGAAAATATATCTGAAAGTTTGGGAATTTCCAGAGCTTCTATATGGAAGCATATCAATTCCCTAAAAAAAGAAGGTTTTGTGATCGAGTCAAAAACTGGTTTGGGCTATAAGTTAAGTAGTAAACACAACAGTGATTTTTTTCCTTACACTGTAAATAGAAACTTAAGTACACTCTACATGGGACAAGACATAGTGTACTTTGAATCAATTGACTCCACAAATATTTATGCTAATAAGATTGCTTCCAACTCAAGCGAGGGAACTGTGATTATTTCCGATGAACAAACAAGTGGCAAAGGTAGAACTGGTAAAAAATGGCATTCAGAAAAAAATGTTGG
>JBDHVM010000125.1:0-4802 GCA_039809725.1 Peptostreptococcus sp. | reverse complement strand
CACTTTCATAGTGGGTTTCTTTTAAATCACGAATCAGTCATCAAACTAGGAGGAAATCATGAAGCTCGTCATCTTAATCGGAAACGCGGCCGTCGGTAAAATGACCGTAGGCCAGGAACTCGCAAAAATCACAGATCTCAGACTCTTCCACAACCACATGAGCATCGAGCTGGTCATCGACGTGTTCGGTTATTATCATCCGAAAACCATCAACCGAATCCGCTCGGTCATCTTCGAGGACTTCGCCGCATCGAACAATTACGGCATGATTTTCACCTACATGTGGGCCTTCGACATGCCCAGCGACTGGGAGTACATCGAATACGTCACGAACTTGTTCAAATCACATGGTGCAGACATCTATTACGCAGAGCTCATCACCTCGCAGGAGGAACGCCTCAAACGCAACGTCACCGAAAACCGCCTACGTCATAAGGCCTCTAAACAGGACATCGAACGCTCTAACGAACGACTGCTCAGAGATGACAGCGCCTACCGCTGCGTCAGCCACGAAGGCGAAATCCCCTTCGATAACTACCTTCGCATCGATAACACCCACCTCGAACCTGCTGAAGTCGCCAGCCTGATCAAATCACACTTCAGCCTATAGTCCACCCTTAAGGAGGTCAGCTATGCCAATCCCTCAGCCTGCCATCACACCAGACACCGGCGAAGCCAGCATTCTCGCATATCACAGCGCACTTGCGCCAGAAGATGATGCCATCTGTGCCATACTAAAGCAGATTATCCAGGAGACCCTTCCAGAAGCGAAGGGGAAGGTCTGGCATGGACATCCCGTGTGGTTCATAGATGAAAACCCCATCGTGGGATATAGTAAGCTTAAAAAATACGTCAGACTCCTGTTCTGGAGCGGTCAAACCTTCGATGAGCCAGCCCTCATTCCAGAAGGTAGCTTTAAAGCCGCTGAGCTTCGCTACACGAAGCCCGAGGACATCGATGCAGGCGTTCTAGAGCGCTGCCTCCTCAAGTCCCGTGACATCCAGTGGGACTATAAGAACATCGTTAAACGCAAAGGGGTTCTCGAACGATTGAAGTAATCCTGACCCCGTATTAATACGGGACGATTCTATAAAACATAAATGGTACAATGAAGCTTAGGACCACAGCCTCATGTACCATTTTTTTTATTTATTCAGGGGAGTCAAACGTCATATGGAAACGAATCATAACCACTGGGTCGTCATAAACGGTAGCCCGCGTAGAGGCATGAACTCAGATCGCCTCATCGAAGCCCTCTTTCAAACGAAGGCATTTAAAAATAGTGAAAAGACTCTCTATAAGCTTTCAAACTTAAACGTCAGCCCCTGCTCTGGCTGTACCCTATGTCTGGACACGAAGCGCTGTGTAAAAAACGACGATTTTCATCTGATTACGAATGCCATAAAGACACATAAACGGCTGATCCTAATTTCGCCGTCCTATCACTATAATGTGACCTCGCAGATGAAAACCTTTATCGACCGCCTATTCAGTCAGCACGCCTTCGCCCCAGAAGGCCATCACTCCCGCCTCGGGAGCGGCGTAAAGGCCAGCCTACTCGTCGTCTGCGCTGGCGACACCGACGGCATGGGCTACACCATCGACGCCATGAAGCGCCCCCTCCAGGACCTCGGCATCGACATCCTCAAAACCTACACCTACGTCGGCACCAAACACCTCCCAGTAAGCACGAACCAAAACCTCATCAGCGAACTCGACCGGGTATTTGGAGTGGGGATGTAAAAGTAGTCTATCTGAACCTTCAACGTACGTAAAAAAGGTGAGCCTAAGCTCACCTTTCATTTGTTTTCGGTTTTCTTTTTTAGTTAGTATTGTTAATCAAAGCTTTTATGAACTTTGTGCTCTTATTTTATAGGATGCGATGTACTAATTGATTTCACTTTGCACGCGCAAGTAGCGATTTCACGAGGATGCCCATGCCGTTCGAAGTTAGTGCGATATAGCGAAAATGATTGTTTGAGCGAAGCGAGTTTCATTTTCGCATCGCACGTTCGTAAACGGTATGCATCCGAGTGACCTAAGCGAAACGTGCGTGACAAAGAGGAATCTAATGAGCAGTCGCTCTGCAAATTATTTTCGCATTGCACGTTCGTAAACGGTATGCAGAAGCAATCGCTCTTAACCTACATAATCTCTTTATTATAATGCCCTCTCGTGTCCGTCTCCTGATTGAACACAGAAGCGGTCATGGTGCCGTTCAGCTTGCCTTGTGCTTTTGCGATGGTGCGGAGCACCTGATCCTTCGACTCGATGGTGAAGTTCAGCCTGAATGCCTCGACACCCTTGATCGACGGAAGTTCATCCAGAAGATTCAGCGTCTTACCGTTTAGGATCGTCACTGAACAGTCCTCGTGTGTGATGATCGGGAACGCACCGTGTTCGTCTTTAATGACGTAGCGTTTCGTGCGACACAGTCCACATTGGTTCATCTTTTTCAGAGGGCAGTACTTCGTGAACATGAGCGGCGCTTTGCCGTACACGATCATTTCTAACGATGGCGCAGAAGCATTGGCGACAGTGTAAGCTTCCACTAAATCGTCGATTTGCTTTTTATTTAGCTCATATGATAACGCGACACGCTTTGCACCGAGGCGGTAGAGCTCGTAGCAGCTGGTGGCGTTCACGACGTTCATGGAGTAATCCGTTACGAACGGGTTCGAATGTCGGTAGTGGTAGACGCCGCCGTATCCGCCGATGAGGAGCTGACCTTCCTTCGGTGTGTATTCCACCTGATTTCGCCTGATGACGTTATCGAAATACACCTCCGTGATTCCGCTGCTGATGCAGGCGTCATATTGCTCCTGCGTCGTCACCGTGGCAGTGAGGTATGGCGCAACCTCTGGGAAGCTAATCTTTTCAGCTGGCGCGGGTACGAGGGTGCGATTTTTATGACTGTCCACTCTAAGCGCGTAAAGGGCCTCCACGATTTCTCTTCTGGCGGCATTTAACAGCTTGGCGGGGATAAACGCATTTGATTCCTCGTAGTTCACTTCATTAAGCTCGAAAATCGTGTCGTTCAGACGCACGAGCTGCTTAATGACCTGTTCCTTATTCGTCGGATTGTTGATGGCTTCGCCGAGAACTTCTTCGCTTTCATAGTGATAGTGGCAGCCCAAGCCCTCCGCATCGATGACCAGCACAGACCCTGGATACGCATGTACTGTTACATCCAGCGGGAAACGTCTAAACTCTTTTTCCAGCGAGGCATCCAGTTCCTTATAATACGCGTAATCCTTCGTCAGGTAGACCAAGTCGCCTTTAGCGAGCTTTTCCTTAACCTTGATATAGCAAACCTTATCAGCCTTGTTGATGAGGTTATCGTCTTTATCGTACAGCTTCACCACTGAGATGATGACATCCTCGTTATCATGGCTGATGCGGATGATGTCGTTTTGATTCAGTGGCCTGCTGAGCGTGATTTCATACGTGTCTTTAACGATTTTCGTAATTCGTCCGATTTCGATCCCGAAGTTGTTCGGTCTAAGGATGTTCGTAATCTCCTTCGGATCCTCGTGGAACAAATACCCCTTCGTGAACGTGCGGTTAAAGGTTTTGCTAAGATCGTCCTTATCCGCGTCGGTAATTTGATGGTCCAGCGCTTTACGATATTTCGAAACCACGTTCGCCACATACGCAGGCTCCTTCATGCGGCCCTCTATCTTTAATGAATCGATGCCCCTTAGGTCCTCGATGTGCTCGATGGTGTTCAGGTCCTTCGTGGATAATATATAGTTCTTTCCGATGACGGTGTCTGTGGCCATGTCGATTAGCTCGTATTCTTTACGGCACGAACCGACGCATCTGCCGCGGTTTCCGCTGCGATACCCGATTAATCCGGACATCAGACAGTTGCCAGAGTAGGAGACACATAAAGCGCCATGCACGAAAATCTCCAGCGGGATATCGGCCAGTCTTCTGATCTCTTTCACTTTTTCAAGCGCTACCTCACGCGATAAAACCACGCGTTCAGCCCCCAGCTCTTTAAACAGGAGTGTGCCATCCAAATCGTCGATGCCCATCTGCGTCGAACAATGCGCCTCCAGGTCTTCGAAATTCTTCACCAGATAATCCAATGCCGCTAAATCCTGGACGATGATCCCATCCACGCCGATGGCATTTAGTTCATCCATCTGCGCCTTCATTTCCTCGATCTCACTCTCGAAAACGATGGTGTTCATGGTCACGTAAATCTTCACATTTCTAAGGTGTGCATACGCAACCGCCTCTTTTAAAGTTTCAATATCAAAATTGGACGAGTAGGCGCGCGCACCAAACTTCTGCATCCCTAAATATATGGCATCACAGCCATTTGAAATGGCAGCCTTGAGTGCCTCCATACTGCCCGCAGGCGCTAATAATTCAGTCATCTTTCCCTCAATTCTATAAAACAGTTCAACATTTCTCACATAGCATTATACCACACATCCATGCAAGAACAAGAAAACTTAAAGTTAACATTTTCCGCACGATTCCCATCCACCGTTCACCCCATATTTACCCCATCCACCCCCCCTCGAAACCCCCGCTGTGCCAATGCCCTCAGCACCATCACACTGCATAATGATAGGATGGGCGGGGGAATATTAAAGTCTACAATGTGAATAGTGCAGAATTGAATAATTAGACCTTTTAATTATTACAATTATAAAAACATAAACTATGTAAAATGTTTATTCAAATCAATTTACGAAGATAAAAATTCAAATAAATATATAACAAAATAAACATGGCCAGTACGCAAGCCATATACAACCACCGGTAAGGAAAGAGAATAAAATAAC
>JBDHVM010000124.1:0-4805 GCA_039809725.1 Peptostreptococcus sp. | reverse complement strand
TGCCAGCAACGGCTAATTTCATTGGAAAAATAGCGTCTGGCATAGCAGACGATATGCTGACTACAACTGTAATGGCCACTGAGTCAAAGGTAATGATAGCTCCGTCTATGAATACTAAAATGTATCAAAATAAAATTGTACAGGCCAATATAGAAAAACTTAAGGATTACGGATATGATTTTATCGATCCAGCTAGTGGAATGCTCGCTTGTGGAGATATTGGAGTTGGTAAGCTAGAGGATGTAGACAAAATTGTTGGAAATGTATGTGAGTATTTTACCAATATGGATTTGACGAGGGATTTAGAAGGTGTTCGAGTGATTGTAACTGCAGGCCCGACTATTGAGTCAATAGATCCAGTTAGGTACATAACAAACAGATCTTCTGGAAAAATGGGTTATGCAATCGCTAAAAGAGCCGTAGATAGAGGTGCAAAAGTAACACTTATATCAGGAAAAACTCAACTTGAAATACCAAAAAATATACATAAGTTTATTTCTATAGAATCTGCACAAAATCTATATGAAGAACTGATAAATAATTTTGACGAAAATGATGTTGTGATTCAAAGTGCAGCAGTTGCAGACTATAGACCTAAAGAGTATTCAAATAAAAAAATAAAAAAATCTGATTCAGACCTGTCTATAGAACTGACAAGAAATAAAGATATAGCATATGAATTGGGGAAGATAAAAGGTGATAAGATTTTGGTTGGTTTTGCAGCTGAAACAAATGATGTAATAGAAAATGCTGGTAAAAAAGTTAAGAAAAAGAATCTTGATTTTATAGTGGCAAATGACCTTACTCAAGCAGGAGCAGGATTTATGTCAGACACCAATATTGTAAAAATAATAGATACATCTGGTAAAATAGAAGAATACCCTGTTTTACCAAAAACTGGTGTGGGAGATGTGATCTTAGATAAAATAGTAAATCTAGTTAAAGAAAATAAATAAGAGTTTATTGTATGGGGGAAAGGTGGAAGCCTTTCCCTGTTTTTAGGGAAGGAGACCGAAATGTATGCAGATGTAGTACTTAGAAACAAAAGCAGGTATGCTGATATGTTGTTTACATATAAGGTGCCTAAAAACATGGAAAAAGAGATAGAAATTGGTCATAGAATAAGTGTTCCCTTTGGTAATTCCAATAAACCTACAGAGGGGTTTGTATTTTCTGTGAGAAACAGACTTACATCTGATGATATTGATGTTGAAAAGATAAAAGAAATAGAAGATATACTAGATGAAGTTCCAATGATAACTTTAGAAAATATTAAATTGATAAAGTGGATGAGAAACAGATATATCTGTACGTACATGGATTGCGTAAACCTATTTTATCCCAAAGGGTACAGACTTGAGGCAAAGAAAATTATTGAAATGTCCAGTGAAAACTCAGACAAGATCTACTTAAATGATACAGAGATAAATATATATAACCATATAAAAAATTCACGAAATGCCTTAGAGCCGTCTGACTTATATAAACTTTTTAGCAAGAAAGATGTTTCAAATATTATTGAAAAAGGTGCTATAAAGCAGAAGTGGGTATACGAAAATAAAAAAAATGAGAAGACTGTAAAAGCTTTAAAACTTAGTTGTGAAAATGATGAAGTAGAAAAATATATAGCAGAAAACATTAAAAAATTAGGAAGTAAGCAAAAAGAAATATTGAATTATCTAATTGATCACGGTGAAGTTATTTTCAACGATTTGAAAGAATATGTTTCCAATGTATCTTTGACAACTGCGAGAAGTCTCGAGAAGAAAGGGCTAATTACCATATTTGATATTAAAGAATATAGAGTGCACAGTCAAAAATTCAAAGTTGATAATAAAAAGATAATACTTAATGAAAATCAAAGAGAAATAGCAAATACAGTGATTTCTTCCGTTGGAAAAGATAAAAAAAAGCCATTCTTACTTCATGGTGTAACAGGGAGTGGAAAGACGGAAGTATATATGGAGATAATAGATTATGTATTGGGACAAGGCATGGATAGTCTTTTTCTAGTGCCAGAAATTGCACTTACACCACAGATGATTGCTAGAATAAAAAATAGATTCAACGATTCTGTAGGAGTATTTCATAGTAAATTATCAGTAGGAGAAAGGCATGATTTGTTCAGGCTAGTTGGTAAAGGTGAGATAAGAATAGTTATAGGTACGAGATCTGCTATGTTTTTGCCTTTCAAAACTCTAGGGCTGGTAGTTGTAGATGAAGAACATGACATGAGTTATAGATCTGAGCAAACGCCGAAGTACGATGCAGTTGAAATTGCAAGATATTTTTCAGAAGTACGTGGCATAACTGTTGTTTTAGGATCGGCAACCCCGTCAATAAGTGACTACTATAAGGCTAAAAATGGTGAGTATTATTTGCTTGAAATGAAAACTAGAGCAAACGATTATAATATGCCAGAGGTTGAAGTGGTTGATATGAGGGAGGAGTTGCATAGAGGAAATAGATCTGAGCTAAGCTATAAACTAATAAGCGAAATAAAAAAAACTGTTGATGATAAAAATCAGGTGATCCTTTTTTTAAACAGAAGGGGTTACGCTGGTTTTGTAAACTGTAGAGACTGTGGATATGTTTTTACCTGTGACAGTTGTGATATTTCACTTACTTATCATAAGTATAAGAAAAAGGGTGTTTGCCATTATTGTGGACGTGAAGAATCCATATCTGATGTATGTCATAAATGTGGTGGAACCAATATTAGTGTAATGGGAGTTGGAACTGAAAAGATAGAAGAAGAGCTAAATGAAATTTTTCCAAATTATAAGATTGCAAGAGTGGATAAGGACACAACTTCAAAGAAGGATCAGTTGGAAGGTATATTAGATGATTTCAATTCTGGAAAATTGGATATACTTATCGGAACTCAAATGCTGAGTAAAGGGCATGACTTTAAAAATGTTACTCTTGTGGGCATTATTTCGGCCGATATGATGCTAAACTTTCCTGATTTTAGATCATATGAAAATACGTTTCAACTTATTACTCAGGTATCTGGAAGAACTGGACGATCAGACAAAGGAGGAAAAGTGATTCTTCAAACTTATAACACCGATCATTTTGCTATAAAAAGGGCTTGCAATTACGATTATATTGGCTTTTATGAAGACGAAATTAGATTAAGAAAAATTTTTAGCTATGAACCATTTAATAATATGTTAAGAATTCTTTTTTCGGGTAAGAACTATAGTAATGTAAAAATAAATGCATTTAGATTTGTAGATACGATCACTTACCTTTTGGAAGAGCAAAAGCTTGATTTAAAAAAGAATATATTAGGTCCAAATGAGTGTGCAATTAATAAAATAAAAGATAAGTATAGATGGCAAATAATAATAAAAGATATAGGCGTAGATGTAAAGTACCTAAAGTCTATGGTAAAATATATAGTAGTAACAAAATATGAGGAAATTTTTGATAGTGATATTGAAATAAATGTCGAAGTAAACCCGAGTAGTTTTATTTAGTAGACATTTTGTGTTACAATATATCTAAATAGGTAATGGAAAAAAATTAATGTATGAATTTATAATATAGGAGGAAAAATGGCAACTAGAAATATATTGCAAATAGGTGATCCTGTTTTGAATAAAAAGTCAAAGCAGGTTGTAGATTTTAATGATAGATTACATCAAATTCTTGATGATATGGCGGATACAATGTACGCAGCAGACGGAGTTGGTCTTGCAGCGCCTCAGGTAGGCGTACTAAGAAGGGTTGCGATTGTAGATGTAGGTGATGGGCTTGTTGAACTTGTAAATCCAGTTATAACTGAACAGTCAGGATCACAAATAGATGAAGAAGGTTGCTTAAGCGTAGGTGATAGGGTTGAAAAAGTTATGAGACCTTATTATGTAAAAATTGAAGCACAAGATAGATTTGGAAAAAAATTTGAGATTGAAGGTGAGGAGTTTTTGGCAAGAGCATTTTGTCATGAGCTTGATCACTTAGAAGGAATATTATTTGTCGAAAAAGCAGAAAAAAAGTAGGTGAGTAGATGAGAATAGTTTTTATGGGTACACCCCAGATTGCAGTAAATTCACTGGAAAGGCTTATTGAGGACGGTCATAAATTGTGTGCTGTTGTAACACAACCTGATAGACCAAAGGGGAGAGGCAAACAAATGTCGATTTCACCTGTAAAGGAAGTCGCAATGAAACATGATATTGAGATAATCCAGCCCCTAAAAGCTAGTGATGCTGTGTTTATTGATAGGATAAAAGAAATTAATCCAGATTTAATTGTAGTAGTTGCATTTGGGCAAATTCTAAAAAAAGAATTATTAGAGATACCAAGTTTTGGGTGTATTAATGTTCATGTATCACTTCTTCCGAAGTATAGAGGTGCAGCTCCAATAAATTGGGTAATAATAAACGGTGAAGAAAAAACAGGGATTACCACGATGTTCATGGATGAAGGTCTTGACACAGGCGATATAATAAAGACCAAAGAGTTTTTATTAAATGACGAAATAACTGCTGGTCAACTCCATGATTGGATGATGGTAGAGGGTGCAGAACTTTTGAGTCAAACGATAGATGCACTAAAAACTGGAGAATATCAAAGGATAAAACAAGATCATTCAAAATCTAGTTATGCACCTATGATGGACAAGAATTTGGGCCATATAAACTTTGAAAAGAGTGCAAGGGAAATACATAATTTAGTAAGGGGAACTATACCTTGGCCAGGAGCATGGTGTGATTCTGACTATGGTAAAATAAAAATCTGGAAAACCAAGGTACTAAATGAAAAAACTTCAAATGTATTTGGAGAGATTGTCTCTG
>JBDHVM010000123.1:0-4831 GCA_039809725.1 Peptostreptococcus sp. | reverse complement strand
TGGTATACCAACAATAATAATAGCAGCTCTTCCTCCAGTAGTTAGACAGAACGGTACTCCAAGAGCAGTTGCTCCAATGGTACCAATGGGTGCTAATGCTGGTGAACCACATAACGTGGAAATGCAGACAGGAATACTAAAGGCAACTTTAGAACAGCTAATTGCTATTCCTTCTGTAGGTAAGATAATACCATTACCATTTGAATATCACGCTGCTATATAGTAAAAGTACACGTTAGTACTGAGTGTGAATATACAATAAAAATTAAAGTAGTCGCGTCCTCTATATAAATTTGTATAGAGGATGTCGATTTACCTTTATAGAAAAAGGGTGGTATCTATTATGGAAGAAAAAATTATAAGAAGACTTGTAATAAAACCATTTTCAATTAATGAAGTAAGATATGGAAACAGGTTTGCAATTAAAGGTGATGCTCTAGAGATTGTTCAAGAAAAAATTGAAGAATTAAAAGCATCAGATGAACTTATATCTGATATTAAACTAGAAATAATAAAGCCGGGAGATTACGATAGAGAAATAAACACAATTATGGATATTATTCCAGTTTCTACAAAGGTGCTAGGAACTTTAGGTGAAGGTATTACTCATACTCTAACAGGTGTTTACGTAATGCTAACCGGAGTTGATGAAGATGGAAGACAAATGCATGAGTTTGGATCTTCTGAAGGGATATTAAGTGAACAGATGATATTCGGAAGAAGAGGGACACCAGCTGTTACTGATTACATAATTCACATGGATGTAACGATAAAAGGTGGACTGCCATATGACAGATCCCTGCCAAATGCATGTTTTAAAGCATGTGATGATTTTATTCAAGAAATCAGAAAGACACTAAAAGCAATTGATGGAAGATTAGCTGACGCTTCTCATGAATTTTTGGATAAAATTAGACCTAATAAAAAGAAAGTTGTTCTAATAAAACAGATCGCTGGTCAAGGTGCAATGTACGACAACTTGTTGTTTGCAGACGAACCAAGTGGATTTGAAGGTGGAACATCCATCATAGATATGTGTAATATGCCTATGATACTATCTCCTAATGAATATAGAGATGGAATCTTAAGGGCATTGGTTTAGGGGGTGTTGAAATGGGAATAGGTCCTTCAACTAAAGAAACGTCATTACATATGTTTAGAGATCCACTTGTGGAAATATTAGGTGATGATTTAGATGTTGATTTTGTGGGAGTTATGGTAGTTGGAACTCCAGATGACAACAAATATAAAAACTTGGTTGGACAGCGTGCTGCTGCGTGGTGTGAGTCTATGAGAGTTGATGGAGTGATTTTAAGTTCTGATGGATGGGGAAATTCACACGTTGACTATGCCAACACTTTTGAAGAAATTGGCAAGAGAAACATACCTACAGTAGGAGTCACGTTTAATGGAATTCAGGCGAAATTTGTTGTTACAAATAGATATATGAATACCATTGTTGATATTAATAAGAGCAAGGAAGGTATTGAAACTGAAGTTGTCGGTGAAAACAACGTCGACGCAGTTGATGCAAGAAAAGCATTAGTGTACTTAAAATTGAAGATGCGCTAATACAAGAATAATATATAACAAAAGTAGAATGTCTCGAATTATCGGAATATTCATTTATTTACCAAATTAATACAATTTAAAATTTATTTATAATCATAAATAGTTGTTGTTTTTATTTTGAGGTTGTATATTGTTTAATTTTAATTCAGCTATAATAGTTAAAAAAATAATTATTTGAATGGAGGTATTTTAGTTATGACATTTAGTAGAAGTATTCAGGCGGTTGATTCTCATACAGCTGGTGAAGCGACAAGAATAGTTGTAGGTGGTATTCCAAATATAGTTGGAAAAGATATGCCTGAAAAGAAACAATGGTTGGAAGATAATCTTGACCATTTAAGAACTGCAATAATGTTAGAACCAAGAGGACACAATGATATGTTCGGTTCTATAATAACACAGCCAACTGTAGAAGGTGCTGACTACGGAATCATCTTCATGGACGGTGGCGGATACCTAAATATGTGTGGACATGGAACAATCGGTGCTATGAGTGTTGCTGTTGAAACAGGAATGGTACCAGTAGTTGAACCAATAACAAACATTGTACAGGAAGCTCCAGCTGGAATAATCAGAGGGGAAGTAACTGTAGAAGATGGAAAAGCTAAAAAAGTTTCTTTCAAGAATGTTCCTTCATTCCTTTACAAGAGAGACCAAGAAGTTGAATTACCTGGATATGGAAAAGTTAAATTTGATATATCTTTCGGTGGAAGCTTCTTTGCTATCGTAAGAGCTGATCAGATAGGTGTTGACATTGTTCCTGAAAATGCAGCTAAACTTAACACATTAGGAATGCAGTTAAGAGACATAATTAATGCAGAAATACCAGTTCAGCATCCAGAATTACCACATATCCATACAGTAGATCTAGTTGAATGGTGGTCTGAAACTGATACACCAGGTGCTACACTTAGAAACTGTGTTGTTTTCGGACAGGGTCAGGTAGATAGATCTCCATGTGGAACTGGAACAAGTGCTAAATTAGCAGCACTTTATGCTAAAGGCGAATTTAAAATGGGCGACAAGTTCATGTATGAATCTATATTAGGAACAATATTTGAAGGGGAAATAGTTGGAACTGATAAGGTTGGAGAATTTGACGCAATAATTCCACAGGTAACTGGTTCAGCTTATATTACAGGATTTAACCACTTTGTAATAGACGAAACAGATCCAGTTAAATACGGTTTTATTTTAAAGTAGATTATAAGTAGGGGGGATTTCCCCCCTTTATAAGCAAATTAGGAGGATAATTTATTATGATAAAAGTACTTCAGATATTATTATACGTTGCTTTCGGAGCATTCGCAATTTTATTAGTAGTAGATACATTAAAGGCTAAGAGTGAAAATAAACTAGAAGATGAAAAAATATGGAAACCAATAGTAACTGGATTCTTTACAAATTTCTTTGATACATTAGGTATAGGATCTTTTGCACCTACAGTTTTCTTATTCAAAGCGTTTAAGCACAATATAGCAGATAAGCAGATACCTGCAACTCTTAACGTTGCAGATACACTACCTGTTTTACTAGAGGCTATTATATTTATTCAGGCTACTAAGGTTGAGCCAGTTACTCTAGTATCACTAATAGCAGCCTCTGTAGTAGGTTCTTACCTAGGTGCTGGAATTATAGCTAAAATGGAAGAAAGAAAAATACAGATCATCATGGGATTTGCACTTCTTGCTTCTGCTGTTCTTTTCTTACTATCAGTATTAAAGATAATGCCAATAGGTGGAGAAGCTTTAGGACTAAGTGGTGTTAAGCTAATCGTTTCTATTGTTCTTTTCTTCATACTAGGTGCGTTGATGACAGCAGGTATTGGACTTTACGCTCCAGCAATGGTAGTTGTTTACTCAATGGGTATGGCTCCACTAGCTGCATTCCCAATAATGATGGGTTCTTGTGCACTATTAATGCCAGTTGCTTCAGCAAAGTTTATAAAGGAAAATGCTCATGCAAGAAAGAACTCTTTCTTAATAGCAGTTTCTGGTTTAGTAGGAGTATTTATTGCTGCTAAATTCGTTACTGGACTACCAATTGAACAGTTAAAAATACTTGTAATAGTAGTTGTAACTGTAACAGCATTTATGATGTTAAAGGCTGCTTTCTCTCCAAAGAAAGAAGCTTAATAATATTAAATACTGTAAGAAGAAATATTAAATATATAAAAAAGATTGGAATGTAGTGAGATTGTATGAGTGAGTCGCATATTTGACCGTCGTTTTGTGTGTAACTCAAATACAAACATATATTTCTATTAATGTTTAAAAACACTGCTAATATTTTTAGCAGTGTTTTTTTTCGTTAAAAAGTTAGACATAAAAAAATAAATGTAAATAAAATTATTGAGTATATGCATCTTCGATTTTAGACAGAAAGAAAAGAATAGCTAAGTATAAAAGGAGATGAGTAGGTAGAAAGAAAAGTATAACTAAGCATTGAATGAAATAGGCAGGTAGAAAATAACTTTTAACGTAAAAAATATATGTGTTATTTTTATATAACTTTCTTATATAATTCATTGATATTTACTGATTTTGAATGTAGAATGGTATTAAAATAAAAAATTAGGAGGGATATATGTTCGATACAATTGGAAATGACTACAAGGGAGTTCTTTTTTGTGTTTTAATTGCAATACCAGCACATTTTTTGGGAGAAATATTTCCTGTTATTGGTGGACCCGTTATTTCAATGATATTAGGAATAATTATAGGAATGATTTTTAAAAGACAAAAGGATTTGTTACAGGGCGGTATTGTTTTTTCATCTAAGAAAGTTCTTCAATATGCAGTGGTATTATTAGGGTTTGGTCTAAATTTACAAATGATTTTAAAGGTAGGTAAGGAGTCTTTACCTATTATTTTACTGACTATAACAACATCTCTACTTATATCTTACTTCATGTCAAAATGGTTAAAAATACCAAAGAAAATATCTGTTTTAGTTGGAGTAGGTTCATCTATATGCGGTGGCTCTGCAATCGCAGCGACTGCACCAGTTGTAAATGCAGATAATGACGAGATCGCACAGGCGATTTCCGTTATTTTTCTTTTTAATATTATAGCAGCATTGATATTTCCAACTTTAGGTGATATGATTGGTTTTAGTAATCATGGATTTGCGATTTTTGCAGGTACAGCAGTAAATGATACATCTTCCGTGACTGCAGCAGCTTCTTCATGGGATGCTATGCATAAGACTGGATCTATGGTGCTTGACTCTGCTACAATCGTAAAACTTACTAGGACTT
>JBDHVM010000122.1:0-4833 GCA_039809725.1 Peptostreptococcus sp. | reverse complement strand
TACATTGTAAAATGTAAAGCTTATGGTAAGGGCTATGCCCTTACCATTTTGTAAATAAAATTAAAAAATTAGGAGGATTTTACGATGGCTGTAACAGCACAGATGGTAAAAGAATTAAGAGAAGCAACGGGCGCAGGTATGATGGACTGCAAGAAGGCTTTAACTGAAGCTGAAGGCAACATGGAAAAAGCGATTGATATATTAAGAGAAAAAGGACTTTCAAAGGCTGCTAAAAAAGCTGATAGAGTAGCTGCAGAAGGTCTAGTTACAATAAAAGTTAGCGATAACAGTTCAGCAGCAGCTATTGTTGAAGTAAACTCAGAAACTGATTTTGTTGCAAAGAACGAAGATTTTAAAATATTTGTAAAAGATGTTTCTGAAATGGTATTAGAAGGTGATTTTTCTACATTAGAAAATCTTCTTGATGAGAACCACAAAGAAGGAAAAGCACTTAAGGATGTTTTAAATGATAGAATAGCTACTATAGGTGAAAAACTTGACGTAAGAAGATTTGAAAAAGTTGCATCTAATGGTAAGGTAGCTGGATATATTCACGGTGGTGGAAAAATAGGGGTTTTAATCGAATTAGATACTGACTCTGATGATGCACAGATTCTTTCTTTAGGAAAGGATATAGCAATGCAAGTTGCAGCGATGAATCCTAAGTATATATCTAGAGACGATGTAGATCAGGATTATATAGCTCACGAAAAAGAAATTCTTACTCAACAAGCACTTAACGAAGGTAAACCAGCTAATATAGTTGAAAAAATGGTTGTAGGTAGATTAAACAAAGAATTAAAAGAAGTTTGTCTACTTGATCAAGTATTTGTAAAAGATTCTGAAATGACTATTGGTAAGTTAGTTGATAGCGTTGCTAAGAAGGTAGGAAGTACTATAAAGGTATCTAGAATGGTTAGATACGAAGTTGGTGAAGGTATAGCAAAAAGAGAAGAAAACTTCGCTGATGAAGTTGCTAAGCAGCTACAGTAATTTTAAAATTAAGAGAACACTTGAAGTGTTCTCTTTTTTAGAACGAGGATATATAAAAGAAAAGGAGACTACAATAAAATGGGAGAACCTATTTACAAAAGAGTGTTATTAAAGATTAGTGGAGAAGCTTTATCAGGAGGTATTGGATTTGGAATAAACAATGACGTCTTGAAAGATATTTCACTTGGGATAAAAGAGCTAAATGATGCAGGCGTTGAAGTTGCTGTCGTTGTAGGAGGAGGAAATTTCTGGAGAGGTAGAACTAGCACGGGAATGGATAGAACTACAGCTGACTATATAGGTATGCTTGCAACTGTCATGAACGCAATGGCTCTTCAGGATTCACTTGAAAATATTGGAGTACCTACAAGGGTTCAGACAGGAATAGAAATGAGACAGGTGGCTGAGCCATATATAAGAAGAAGAGCAGTTAGACATTTAGAAAAGGGTAGAGTAGTAATATTTGGAGCTGGAACTGGAAATCCATACTTCTCTACAGATACTGCAGCCGCTTTAAGAGCTGCTGAAATGGAAGCAGATGTAATATTGCTTGCAAAGAATGTAGATGCGGTATATGACAAAGATCCAAAGACAAATCCAGATGCAAAGAAATTTACAAACCTTACATACATGGAGGTTATCAATAAAGAGCTAAAGGTAATGGATTCAACTGCTACGTCACTATGTATGGATAATAAGATAACTATTAAAGTATTTGAATTATCTACAGAAAATATTATAAAAGTAGTATATGGAGAAAATATAGGAACTATTGTAGAATAGTGTGATATAATAATCTTAATTAAAATTATTTATTATTCGGGAGGTTAGGTATGAAGTTAGATATTCATGTTGAATTAGAAGAGCAAATGGAAAAAACCATTGAAGCATTAAAATTTGAGTTTGGAACAATAAGAGCTGGAAGAGCTAATGTATCTATGCTAGACAAAGTAAGGGTAGATTACTATGGAACACCTACACCTGTCAACCAAATGGCAGCAGTGGCAGTGTCTGAGGGAAGAATTTTGACTATAACGCCTTGGGATAAGTCTACTATTCATCCGATAGAAAAAGCAATTTCAGATTCTGATATAGGTATAGCTCCTACTAATGATGGTTCAATAATTAGATTAGTAGTTCCTCAGTTAACAGAAGAAAGAAGAAAAGAGTTGGCAAAAAAGGCAGGTAAAGCTTCTGAAAGTTTTAAGATTAGAATAAGAAACGAAAGAAGAGATGCTAACGAAAAAATAAAGAAAATGGAAAAAGCAAGCGAAATAACTGAAGATGATGCAAAAAAAGCAGTAGAAGAAGTTCAAAAAATGACAGATAAGTACATTAAAATGATAGAAACTTTAACATCTGCAAAAGAGAAAGATATTATGGAAGTATAAATATACTACAAAGTCATTTTTCTATAATCAAAAAAAATAAACACAACAATACTAGGCAATTTTTATGTATACTTTTAACTTTACATAGTTGCTATATAATAATAGCGTTGGTGATAACAAGAGATCTCTTATATGATAAAGAGATTTATATTATCATTGACGTTATTTTTTTATTTTTTTACTATTTAAGTAAAATGGGAAAAGTCAATAATAAAAGTGTGATAGAGATAAAGTATCAATATTAGTTTGAAAAAAAGAATATTTTACTTTTCTAATTGATTTTATATTATTATAAACACAAATCACAAACTATGATATAATAGTAAATATAAAACAAACGGAAGGAGAATATTATTTAGAAAATATTGTTACTAAATAATATAAATAATATGGATAATTTATTTTTTAATATAGATACCGTAAATATTCCTAAGCATATTGCAATAATTATGGATGGTAATGGTAGATGGGCTAAATCAAAAATGATGCCTAGAACATTCGGACATAAGGCAGGTGTTGAAACAATAAGGAAGATAGTAAAAGAAGCCTCAAGACTTGGGGTTAAGTATATGACTCTTTATGCTTTTTCAACAGAAAACTGGAAAAGACCAAAAGAAGAGGTCTCTGCTCTGATGGGACTTTTAGTTTCTTATCTAAAAAAAGAACTAGATGAATTGGATAAAAATGACGTTAAAATTCTTACGATCGGTGATATTAACGCTCTTCCTCAAGCGTGTATAGATGAATTAAATACCTCTATTGAAAAGACAAAGAATAATAAAGGTCTTGTTTTGTCGCTTGCACTGAATTATGGTGGAAGAAATGATATAATAAACGCTGTAAAATCAATTGCAGGAGATATAAAGGATGGTAAAATCGATTATTCTAACATAGATGAAACACTTATTTCCAATAAACTTTCGACCAATCAAATCTTAGATCCAGACCTTGTAATTAGGACTAGTGGAGAACAGCGTTTAAGTAACTTTTTATTGTGGGAAGTTGCGTATTCTGAGTTTTATTATACTGATATACACTGGCCCGATTTTGATGAGAGGGAACTTCAAAAAGCTATATACGACTATCAATCAAGGGATAGACGTTTTGGAAATATAAAATAGGAGGTGTAATATGAGTCAAAGATTAGTTTCAGCAATAATCATGCTACCTTTACTTATTATTTTAGTATTGAGGGGAGTTCCACTATACGTAGGGGGTCTGATTCTTATGTGTATCGCTCTCTATGAATTTTATAACGCTTTTAAAAACATAGATATTAAACCTATAAGTGAGGTAGGATATTTATTTGCTTTTTATTTACTATTATCAAATATTTTAAAGTGGAATCATGAACTCTATCCATTAATTCTATTTATTGCCTTTATTGTCTCTATTATCTACGTTTTACTGCAAAAAAGAGATGTCATAGACGTTGCAATAACAATGGTCGGAATATTATATATCTGTTTCTTTTTCAATTATATTGTACTAACTGTCGACACAGTTTCTAATGGATATATTTATGTATGGCTTATTTTCTTAATTTCATTTTCAACAGATATATTTGCATATTTAGTTGGAAGAAGATATGGAAAAAGAAAATTACTTCCAAAAGTAAGTCCTAAGAAAACAATAGAGGGAAGCATTGGTGGTATTGTAGGTACAATACTTGTATGTTTTATTTTTGGGTTATTTTTCAAGTTATCTATCATATTAATGATATTTTTAGCGATTACTGGAAGTATAGTTGCACAAATTGGGGACCTAACAGCATCATCAATCAAAAGATATTGTGGTCTTAAGGATTTTGGGAATATTATTCCAGGGCATGGTGGCGAGTTGGACAGATTTGATAGCGTATTGTTAGTAGCTCCATATGTGTATTTTATTTTGATGTTCTTTGTGAGATAGGAAAATGATAAATAGATTATCAAAAACTTTAATTTCGTGAGGTGGGAAAATGATAAATAGATCATCAAAAACTTTAATTTGTTTAGTAATTATAGTATCAACTTTTGTGACAACATCATGCAACCTCAATATTAAAAATGTTGGTGATATCCCAAAGGAATCGATTTTAAATAAAGAAGGTATAGATATAGAAAGTCGATATAAAACACCAAATGGCTACACTAGAGTAAAGGCTGATAAGGGTAGTTTTGCATATTTTTTGAGACATGAAAAACTAAAGAAATACGGAGAAAATGCGTTATATTATAACGGAAGCGAAAAACCAAGCAGAGACGTATACGATTCGGTATTTGATGTAGACTTAGAAAATAAAAACTTGCTACATTGTGCAGATGCCTGCTTCAAATTCAGAGCAGACTATTTATATTCAAAAGGTGAGTACTCCAAAATAAAGTTCAATTTTGTTTCAAATGGAGCGGCTGACTTTGAAAAGTACTCAAAAGGATATAGGGTAAACCCCGAGGATGGTAGGTATTAA
>JBDHVM010000121.1:0-4923 GCA_039809725.1 Peptostreptococcus sp. | reverse complement strand
CTTAGAGATAGAAAGCATCTTTCTGAAGATGGTCTTATGACAATTGTAGTGACACTTTCGAAAGAAGATGGAAGAATATTGGCTGGTCCAGATATTATTTCTAGAGGATTCGTATACGTTAGGGAATCTGAAGCTCTGATTGATGGTGCAAAAGAGATTGTTTTAAATGTTTTCAATAACTGTGAAGGTAAGAAAATAAAAGAATGGGCTTACATAAAAAATACTATAAAAGATGAACTTAAGGAGTATTTATATGTAAAAACTAAGAGAAATCCAATGATATTACCTATATTGATGGAAGTTTAAATTTTTGGGAGGATTTTCCTCCCAATACTTGTTTAAACACAAGGAGAAAGGATGTATAATTTTGAGTTTTGAATTTTTAAATAGTGTATCAACTTTTTTGACTACGATGTTGGCGATTCTATTCGCTATCTCGATTCATGAATTTGGTCATGCTTATGTAGCATATTTAAATGGTGATAGCACCGCAAAGAATATGGGAAGAATGACAATTAACCCACTGAGCCACATTGATATTTTTGGTATGTTGATGATGTTTTTGGTAAGATTTGGATGGGCAAAGCCAGTTCCTGTGAACCCATACAACTACAAAAACGAAAAAATAGGAAATATAACAGTATCGTTAGCAGGGATTACATTTAATTTGATATCTGCTGTGGTTTTTGCTGTTATGTACAAAAATATACAGGTATACTATATAAGAGATATATTGGTGAGTATGATTGTTTATAATGTTGGATTTGCGGCATTTAATATATTACCTCTACCACCGTTAGATGGCTGGAGTTTAGTTTCTACTTTCTTGCCTAAAGAAACGGTATATAAGGTATATCAGTATTCAAGATACACTTTTATTTTATTTATTATACTTATGATGACGGGAAAAATAAGTCTTATTTTATCTCCTATTTATTCATTTTTCTTAAAGATTGTAACTTTTTTTATGTAAATAATTGGGGTGAAATTTATGCAATATAATATACATACAAAAAAATATGAAGGTCCTATGGAACTAATATTTGATTTGATAAGCAAAAATAAGGTAGATATAAGAGATATTTCTATCGTTGAAATAACAGATCAGTATTTAGAGTATATTAATAACTTCAAAGTATTTGACTTGGATCTTAGTAGCGAGTTTATATCTATGGCGTCAAAATTATTAGAGATAAAATCAAGATATATACTATATAAAAAAAGTAACCAACAAGATTATGAGGATCCTAGAAATGAGTTGGTACAAAAAATTGAAGAATACAAAAAATTTAAAGAATTAGCTGAAAAAATATCTGAAAGCATTGAGGATTTTGGCGATATATTTTATAGAGATAAGTGTGAAGAGAGTGAAGATGAAGATTTGAATTTTTCGAATATCACTATGGAAGAAATAAAAAAACTACTACGAAAGATATCAGAAATGTTACGTATTGAAAAAACGGTTGAAATTCCTGAGTCAGAAGAAAAATTAAAGAAAATAATAGAAGGAAAAAATATATCGGTCGAAGATAGAATTGATAAAATAAGAGATATTATAAAGGTAAACGATAGAATTGAATTTAATTCTATCATAGAAAATGGAGATAAGAAAGAAGTAATTGCGAATTTTCTTGCATTACTAGAACTAATAAAATTAAGAGAGATATTAATAAAGCAGGAAACTGTCCACAGCAGAATAATTATTGAAAAAATAGATTCTAATTATCAACATATTCCTCTGATTGAGGAAGATGACATATATGAAATAAAGGCACAAAAAAGACTAATGGAAAAAGGTGGTGAGAATAGTGAGAAGATCTGATATAAAAAATATTATTGAAGGTATAATGTTTTCATATGGCGAACCGATTACTATTCACGAGTTAAATATGGCAATAAACGATGAGTTATCACCAAAAGAAATAGAAATAATGTTGTATTCTCTTATCGATGAATATAAGGAAAACAATCGAGGCATACAAATAATAAAAATTGATGATAAATATCAGATGTGTTCAAACCAGGCGTTTTCTGATTATATTAAGAAAATTATTGAGCCAATAAGAAAAAAATCATTAAGTCAAGCGACGCTTGAGACATTATTAATTATCGCATATAAGCAACCTATTATTAAAAATGATATTGAAAATATAAGGGGAGTAAAGTGTGATAAGGTGCTAAAAACTCTTTTAGATAACAATCTGATATATGAAGCTGGTAGAGTAAACAAAACTGGAAAACCTATTATATATAAAACAACTGTAGAATTTTTGAGGATTCTAGGTATTCAGTCTCTTGATGAACTTCCTGAAGATTTAATAGTCAAATTGTAAAAAATATAGATTAGATATGCAATGGTTATTTTTATAAAATAACCATTATTTTTATGTGGTAATAAAATAAATACATAAACTAATAAAATAGTTTGTAACTATTTGATGTTAATAATTTTAAAATAGTAAATTTTAATCATTGTTTTTATCTTCATATTTACATAAAAAATAAATTTAATTCATAATATGATTTTAATATGAAAAAATTATGTGTATTTCTTAAAGTTATGCTTTTTAACGGTTTTATATGGTATAGTATATACATAGCAACAAAATTTCAAACGTTACTAGTAACAAAAAGACAAGATTAATAAGTCTTTACCCAGAGTATGTAGAGACAGATTGATTTTATTATATTGTAATCTAGTAATTATGATAATAAAAAAAACAGGGAGGTATAATAATGGAAGATAAGAAACTTGCACTAATGTTATTAGAAAATTTGAATGTTTTTGATAACCTAATCAAGAATGTTACGGGGACAGGAATGAAGAAAGTACAGAAGCTTACATCTAAGCAGTTCTTTACTTTAGAACAAATCAAAAAATATGATAGAATTGAGTTAAAGAACCTAAGTAAGGATCTTTATGTTTCGACTTCAAGCCTATGTATTCTTTTAAATAAACTAGTAGACCTAGGGTATGTTTTCAGAGAAGAAGACTCAAAAGATAGAAGAAATACTTTCTATGGTATAACAGAGGAAGGTAAGGTTGTCTTAGAGGAAGAAGAAGATAGAATATCAACAATCCTATCTAATAAAATGAATGGATTTGATGATAGATTTAAAAAGAACTTAGAAAAAAGTTTAGTTGTTTTACTAAAAGCGGCAGAAAAACTTTATTAAATAATTAATATAAAAACGATTTCGCTATGAAGAAGAGTTATAGCGGAATCGTTTTTATATTTCATAAATAATTAAATTATCATACAAAAAATAATATTTACTTGAAAACTGCCTCGTAAAGAACTTCGCCAATTGGATCATTAATAATCAAATCGGCAACGGTATCATTAGAAGTTGAAGATTTGTTTATTAAAACAAAGTATTTACCTTTAAAGAAATCAATAAATCCTGATGCAGGGTATACTGAAAGAGATGTTCCTCCAACTATTAACATATCAGCTTTTGAAATTGCATCAATTGCGCCTGATACAGTTGCATCGTCAAGAGACTCCTGATAAAGTACAACATCGGGTTTTACAGTATTTCCGCAGTTGGGACACCTAGGGATTGGGGAACAGAACTTCAAAAACTCTATTAAATTGTAGTAACTATTACAGTAATGGCAAGTATTTGAGTGAACAGTACCATGCAATTCAAATACGTTCTTGCTTCCTGCAGCTTGATGTAGACCATCAATATTTTGTGTAACAACAGCAGTCAACTTTCCTTGTCTTTCAAGTTCTGCCAAAGACTTATGTGCATTATTTGGTTTTGCATCGGGGTAAATCATATTATCTAAGTAAAAATTGAAAAATTCTTCTGGGTTTGATAAATAAAAGCTTTTTGAAACGAGCTGTTCAGGTGGTACAGTTTTATTAAAATTTTTGCTGAAAATTCCATCAGAACTTCTGAAGTCTGGAATGTTTGATTCTGTTGAAACACCAGCACCTCCAAAAAAAACAATATTATTTGACTCAGAAATATATTTTTTTAGTAACTCTATTTTATTCAAATCCATGATGGTACTCCTTTCAAAATATAATACTAGAAAAAGCTATTAAAAGCTATAAAACGCCATAAATACAATAAAAACCATAAATACAATAAAAACCATAAATACAATAAAAACTATAAATACAATAAAAACATGTATTTTTCTTATTGTATTGATTATATCATACTTAAGAATGAATTAGTGGGGGGGAAATAACAAAGTGTTACCATTTTGTAACTTTTATATTTTTTTATTTACAAACCTGTAATTTTTATGGTATAATACCAATTATAACTTATAATACGATAATTATGAGCAGAAGGGAGAGTAAAAATGAAAACAAAATTAGCCCTAACAACACTGGCTGTTTTACCTTTTTTAGGAATCTCAGCAAATGCTGCAGGACAGACAGGTGTTATCAATTATGAATTTGTAAATATAAGAACGAATCCTAATTTGGACGAGAGTGCTAAGTTCGTGCTAAAAAGAGGAGATAAGGTTGAAATAATATCTGAAAAAGACGGATGGACTAATATTAAATTTGAAAATAAAACAGGATGGGTACAGTCAGGAGCGATTGTTAAAAATGATTCTGTAGAAAAGAATATAAAGACAGCTCCAACAAGTTCTAAAGAACAAACTGTAATAAAAAGTGTAAACTTTAGACAATCTGCAAGTACAAGTAGTAACATATTAGGAGTACTTAATGTAGGAGAGAAAGTTACAGTCTTGGAGAGTTCAGTAGGTTGGACAAAAATAGAATATAAAGGCAAGGTTGGATATGTGTCATCTCAATTTTTAGGTGGAGCATCTACTACTTCTAGTAACACTGTTTCTAATTCAGGAACAATAATGAATGTAACATCAAATACTCTTAATGTTAGAAAATCAGCTGATGCTATGAGTGAAAGAATTGTAGAACTTAAAAAAGG
>JBDHVM010000120.1:0-4963 GCA_039809725.1 Peptostreptococcus sp. | reverse complement strand
TTGATCCTGCAATCAGTAAATGTGGCATTCTAGCTATGTCTCCAATAATTATTCTTCCTGCTACATCTTTTCCTAACCCCATCGCCAATGGTGATTTGAAATTAGAAAATTCTTTACTCTCTATCACTTCTCTTATGCTTACCATTTGAGACTCATCATTTGGTACCTCAATACCTATTGCGCTTTTTCCAGGTATAGGAGCTTCCATTCTAATGCTTTTTGCTGCAAGACTAAGTGCTATATCATCTGTTAGGTTTACAATTTTACTTACCTTGACTCCTGGTCTAGGCTGTATCTCATATCTTGTTATTGTAGGACCGACTGTAACTTGATTTATTGATGCATCTACACCGAAGTCTCTCAGTGTCTGTTCCAGTTGTCTCGCATTTTCCAATACTTTTTGTTTTGATCTCTTATCATTCTTATTAGCTACCTTATTTAAAAGGGAAACAGGTGGCATTTTATAGTTTACAAACTTAAGATGATCGTTCTCATCTAATGCCTCCTCCTTGTCAAATACTAAAATATCATCTTTTTTAGAATTCTTTCTGTTCTTTAATTCAGATATTTCTTTTCTTAAATCAGAGTCTGACTTTTTTGAGGAAATATAGTCTTCTTCAGAAACAAGACCTTCTATCACGGGTTCTTCATTTTGCATTTTCTGAAGTATCTCTAAATCAGATAAGCTCTGAGTTCCTTCTAATATTTCCAGATAGTCATCCTCAGCTTTATTAAAACCAACTATCTTTATAGTTTTATCACCATCATCCTCAAAAGTATCCTGCTCTCCTTCACCTTTTGAGAATTTTGATTTTATCTTATCTAAAAATTTATTTTTACTTACAACTGTCGTTTCATCACCAACATCTTGTCCATTTTTCTTCTTGAAAAGATTTATTTTATTTAAAATGCTTTTTTTCCCACTCTTAGGATTTTTAATCATTTCAATCAAGTCATTTACAGATATGTTCATCACATACAGAATTGATATAATAGTTGCGAAAATAGTTATTAACCATGCTCCTACCAGACCTAAAACCCTAGTAAGATAGTATGTAACAATCGATGGAATAAGTCCTATACCTTCTCTTGTAACACCCATTTTCATTATGTCCTGAAGTGCACCACTCTTGAACGGACTTTCTGCTGGTGTCTGTGCGTAATTGATCAATCCATAGTAAATTATTAAAAATAGAACAAAAAAATAGAAAATCTTTGTCTTTCTTAATCTATCAATTTTTTCATTACCATCTACAAATCCCAAAACACCAATTGTAACCATGACGATTGGAACGAGAATTGATAGCCATCCAAACAAGCCTTTAAACACATTTTGAATTAGTTTTGGCAATATTGCTCCTGATGTTGACATCAGCCCATATCCAATGAATAATCCAATAAAGATTATTATCAGATTATGGTATTCACTGTTAAATCTAAGCCCTCTTCTACTTCCAGGTCTTGATGGTTTTCTTTTTCTATTACTTGGTAGTCCACTAGAACTTGGTTTTCTACCACCTCTTTGCTTATTATATGTGTTATTCGGCATCATATCACCTCAATTTCATTATTTTTGTAACCGATCTTCCAGTTACACCAATTGCCATCTCACCTTGAAAGATTTTATCTATAATATCTTTCATATAATCTAAATCAATGCTGTCCACTATATCTATTATCTCATCAATAGTCTTTAACCTTCTATTATTAACTTCATACTCGCCTATTAAAAGCATTCTGTCTTCAGTATCTTCTACATTCATCAAAACACTGCCTTTATACTGTTCTTTTGCAAATATCAATTCACTTTCTGAAATATATCCTTTTTTTATAGTTTCTATTTCACTCATAATAAGTTCAAACACTTCATTTAAGTTTTCTATTGCTACGCTAGAAAATATGCCAAATTCTGCATAACCTACATAAAAATTATCAGAAGAGTATGTATTGTAGGATAGTCCTTTTTCTTCCCTAATATGCTGAAACAACCTAGAACTCGAAGAACTTCCAAATATATTCCCAAGTAGCTTCACTGCGAAAAAATCTTTTTCAATACTGTCATCAGGACATTTGAATACTATTGCAATATTTGCTTGCTCATCATCTCTATTTTTGATGAACTTTACTGGATAAAAGTTTTGACCCTCTCTATTGATCAGAACATCTATTTTTTCCCACCCAGAAAAATTTTTTTCTATCTTGTCAAAAAGTTCTTCAACATCGAAGTTTCCGCTTACTACGACAACTGCATTGTTTGGAACATAGAATTTGGAAAAGAAGTTTTTTATCATATTCCTATCAATTTTACTTATCGATTCCTGAGTTCCTAAGATACTTCTACTTATGCCTTTATTCTTGTGAGCTCTTTTTAACAATTCTTCATATACATAATCTTCTGGAGAATCTTCATACATCCTTATTTCTTCAGAAATAACGAGCTTTTCCTTCTCAATTTCCACATCTAAAAAAAGTGAATTTCTTAGAATATCACTTAAAACATCTATACCTCTATCTATGTGATTATATGGCATTTTTACATGGTAGCATGTAAAGTCATGAGTTGTAAAAGCATTAATATTTCCTCCGAAATAATTTATATCGTTGGATATATCTTTTGCACTTCTATTTGCCGTTCCCTTAAACATCATGTGTTCAATAAAGTGAGCTATCCCCGATTCTTCTGATGTCTCCATTCTCGATCCCACATTGAACCAAACACCAAATGAAACCGACTTTACATATGGTATTTTTTCTGCAACAACTCTAAGACCATTTTTTAATACTTTATAGTTAATATTTATCACTCCTTATTTCTCTACTAAATCTGTATACATATCTTCTAATTATACCATATTATAATATTCTTTGCTTAACTAACTCTGAGTAAAATTCATTAATTCTACTTAAAAGATTATTTTTTTCTATTGTTACACTACTTATTACGATCTTCATAAAAAAACAGCGAAACAAATTTAGGTTTCGCTGTCAAAAAATATTTAATAATTATTGATTCTTTATTGCCTTTATTGAAAGGTTTATTCTATCTTTATCATCTATTTCTGTAACTAAAACGTCAATTACATCACCTTCTGATAATACATCCTCAACTTTGTTGACTCTAGAGTTTGATATTTGAGAAATATGTAGCAACCCTTGCTTTCCAGGCAATATCTCTACAAATGCACCGAATTTTTCAATTCTAACCACTGTACCCTTATAAATTTTACCAGGTTCTGCTTCAGCTACTATTCCCTCAATTATATTCATCGCTTTCTTTAACATTTCAGAGTCAACTCCTACTAAGTAAACTTGTCCAGTTTGTTCAATATCAATCTTTACAGAAGTTTCTTCAATAATTTTATTGATTACTTTTCCTCCTGGTCCAATTACATCTCTTATCTTATCAGGATTAATTGTCATCTTTAATATCTTTGGTGCGTATGGAGAAAGTTCTGGCTTAGGCTCAGTTATTACTTTTCTCATTTCATTAAGTATATGAATTCTACCTTCCTTAGCTTGCTTTAATGCCTGTCTAAGTACACCTTCGTCGATTCCTGCGATTTTTATATCCATTTGGATTGCAGTAATTCCACTTTCCGTACCCGCAACTTTAAAGTCCATATCTCCAAGGTGGTCTTCCATTCCCTGAATATCTGAAAGCACGGCAATTTTATCATGATGCTTAATTAGTCCCATTGCAATACCAGCTACCATATCTCTAATAGGTACACCTGCATCAAGAAGAGATAGTGTAGAAGCACAAACAGATGCCTGTGAAGTCGAGCCATTTGAACTCAATACTTCGGATACTAATCTGATTGCATACGGAAATTCTTCCTGACTAGGAATAACAGGAACTAATGCTCTCTCAGCTAATGCTCCATGACCGATTTCTCTTCTTCCAGGTCCTCTAGAAGGTCTTGTCTCACCAACAGAGTAAGAAGGGAAATTATAGTGATGCATATATCTTTTATTTTCCTCTTCATCAAGTCCATCTAATTTCTGAACATCTCCTAGTGCACCTAGTGTTGTAACATTAAGTACCTGAGTCTGACCTCTTGTAAATATAGCAGAACCATGAGTTCTTGGAATCATACCAGTTTCTGACCAAATTGCTCTTATTTCACTAAGCCCTCTATTATCGGGTCTTATATTTTCATCCACAATCAAACTTCTAACTTCATCTTTAATAATTGCATGAAGTATATCTTCAATATCTCCAGCTACTTCATCAAAGTTTTCAAGTTCATTTTCAAAATGTGAAAGAGTTTCTTCACTCACTGAATCCATCTTTTCAGTTCTTTCCATCTTTTCTACAGTTTTAACAGCTTCTTTCATCTTACCCCTTGCAAAAGCATTTACTTTATCTGTAAGTTCCTGCTCTGGAAGGTGAAGAGTTATTTCACTTTTTGGATGCCCAACTTCTTCGACAATAGTCTCAATAAATTCAACTATTTTCTTTATCTCTCCATGAGCAAACAAGATCGCATCAAGCATTATTTCATCATCTACTTCATCAGCACCCGCTTCGACCATCATTATTGCGTCTTTTGTACCAGATACTACAAGATGTAGTGAACTCTTTTCTCTTTGTTCTTGATCAGGATTTACCACAAATTCTCCGTCAATCAATCCTACCAAAACGGATCCCGTAGGACCATTAAAAGGTATATCAGAAATTGAAAGTGCAATAGAAGAACCTATCATTGCAAGTATATCTGGCGTACAGTCTTGATCCACAGAAAGAACTGTTGCAACCACCTGAACATCATTTCTAAATCCATCAGGGAATAAAGGTCTGATTGGTCTATCAATAAGTCTAGACGTTAATACAGCCTTTTCTGAAGGCTTCCCTTCTCTTTTCAGAAACCCTCCTGGTATTTTACCAACTGAATAAAGTTTTTCTTCAAAATCTACACTTAAAGGGAAAAAGTCAATTCCATCCCTCGGTTGTGCTGATTTT
>JBDHVM010000119.1:0-4994 GCA_039809725.1 Peptostreptococcus sp. | reverse complement strand
ATCGTATAAAAAAACTGATAAAATTCATTCAATACCGTTGGCATATCAGCTTTTCATCAGTTTTTATTTATCTTTTTCATAAGTTTTTATGATTCTTTTTTTGAGTATTTATGGTTGTTTTTGTAAGTTTTTATCTGTTTATTAATTGCTTTTCTAATACAATAAACCTTTCAAAAAGAGATTACATATTTTGTAAAAACATTTCTATTCTATTTACAACTCTTTGAGCTCCCATTATCTGTTGAATACTCCAAAGATCAGGCGATTGTTGTCTGCCAACAACAGCTACTCTTATTGCTGTAGATACATCAGTAATATTGCCTTTGAAAGCATCTGGATTATTCTTGTATTCTTTATTATTTGATGTAAATCCATTTGAGTCAGTAATGTTTTTAACTTTTTCAAACCATTCTTCGTTAGTATCTTCTATTTTAAATGTTTCAAGATATTGAGTTAATATTGTTTTTGCATCTTCTTTTGTTACCCTCTCAGGTAACTCATCTGTATGCTCAAACCCTTCATCAAAATAATATCCTACAAACTCCATTATCTGAATACAATTCATTAAATCTTTTCTCGGTTTTTTTCCACTTCTACCTATAGAAAGCAGTTTTTCAAGATCCTCTCTATACTTTACAAGCAATTCATTTGACTTTATATCAAACTTTGAAGACCAACTTGTCATAAAATCTAAGATTTCTGATTCAGTCATTCTAATTAACACGTCTTTAGATATATCATTTAGCTTATTCAAATCAAACAAGGCTCCTGAAGAGTTCATATTTTTAACTTTGAAATCAAACTCAGTAAAAGACTTATCAGGATTTTTCATTCTCCATTCCTCGTAATTAGAATTCATCAGAGTCATAAGGTATTCTGTGACAGCTTGAGGGAAATATCCATCCTTCATATAGTACTCAAGTGAAAGTTCTGGATCCTTCCTCTTTGAAAGCTTTCTCTTTTTACCATCTTCAGACTTCATCAAGTGTGCAGTGTGATTGTAGTTTGGTCTTCTCCAGCCCATAAGGAAGAATAGTTCTAAATGTATTGGAAGAGTTGAAAGCCACTCTTCACCCCTTATTACATCAGTTATTCTCATAAAATGATCGTCTACTACATGTGCAAAATGATACGTTGGTATTCCGTTAGTCTTTAAAAGTACGACATCTAGATTATTCTGTCTCACTGTTATCTCTCCACGAATACCATCTTTAAACTTCATAGCAACCTCTGGATCTCCAGTTGATTTCAATCTAAGTGTCCAAGGTTCATTAGCTTCGATTTTTGACTTAATCTGATCCATGCTAAGTTCTCTATCAGTTGCCCACTTTCCATAATATCCAGTATTTACACCTTCTTTTTCCTGAATTTCTCTTAACTTTGCCATTTCTTCTTCAGTTACAAAAGATGGATATGCATATCCTTTTTCAGTTAAAAACTTTGCTGCTGCCTGATAGATTTCTTTTCTATCACTTTGTCTATAAGGTCCATAGTTTCCTTTTTCACCGTCTAACATAACACCTTCGTCAAACTCAATTCCATAGAACTTTAATGAATTTATAATTAATTCTTCAGATCCCTCAACTCTTCTCTTATCATCTGTGTCTTCAATTCTCAATAACATAGTTCCCCCTGATAAATGTGCCATTCTCTCATCTACCAAAGCTCCATAAAGGTTTCCTAAGTGTATAAAGCCAGTTGGACTTGGTCCAAGTCTAGTAACTTTTGCATTTTTAGGAAGATCTCGTTCTGGAAATATACCTTCATAATCTTCAATTGTCTTTTCTATATTTGGAAATAATAATTCTGCTAATTCTTTACTCATATTGTCACTGTGGATATACCACTACCTCCTATTAATTTTTCTGTAATCAATTATAACATAATTTAGGACATAATTCTATTATTACTCGGCTAAGATGTCTCTTGCCCGTTCAAACGCTTATGTAGATTTTTAGCTAAAGCTAATAATTCCTTGAGATATATCTTGTTATAACTCGGCAAGATGTCTATTGCCACGCTGAAACGCTTTTGTAGATTTTTAGCTAAATCTAATAATTCCTTGAGATATATCTTGTTATAACTCGGCTAAGATGTCTCTTGCCCGTTCAAACGCTTATGTAGATTTTTAGCTAAAGCTAAAAATTCTTTAAGATATTGTCTTGTTATAACTCGGCAAGATGTCTCTTGCCTCGTTGAAACGCTAATGTCGATTTTTAGCTAGGGCTAAAATTCTCTGAGATTTGTCTTGTTATAACTCGGCGAAGATGTCTCTTGCCTCGTTGAAACGCTAATGTCGATTTTTAGCTAAATCTAATAATTCTTTAAGATATTGTCTTGTTATAACTCGGCTAAGGTGTCTCTTGCCTCGTTGAAACGCTTTTGTAGATTTTTAGCAAGCAAAAATTACGTGATATGTGTCTAGTTAAAAAGCATTAAAGTGCCTCTATATGACCATTTTGGTTATAGAGGCACTTTAAATCAAACATAAATTATTTATATATTCTAGTTTTTCTATTTGTATACACGTTTTTCGGATATATTTATTTTCTAGGTTTTTATATTTCTTTTTTTATCTTAGAGACTATTTTTCTATAAAAAAACTTATTTCTGCTTCTACGCAAATTTCACCATCACAAGTTATTTTTCCTTCTCCGACACCGTAGTTTTTTCTTAATTTTACAATTTCAACTTCGATTTCAAGCTTATCTCCTGGAACAACCTCTCTTCTAAATTTTGCATTTTTTATTCCAGAAAAAAACGCAATTTTGCCTTTGTTTTCTTCTATAGATAAAATTGAAACAGCTCCGGTTTGTGCCATGGCTTCTACAAGTAGTACTCCTGGCATAACATTATGTTCTGGAAAATGTCCTTGAAACCAAGGCTCAGAAGCAGTAATACATTTAATAGCTTTTGCATTTTTTCCAATTTCCATATCTGTTATTCTATCAATCAACAAAAATGGATATCTATGAGGTATGATTTTTTTAATTTCTTCAATATTTAACATAAAAACCTCTATTCATATTTTTTAAATAATAAAGTAGCATTATGACCACCAAAACCTAAAGAATTTGACATTGCATAGTTGATCTTAGAATCTCTAGTACCATCAGTAACATAGTCTAAATCGCATTCACTATCCTTGACTTTGTAGTTGATAGTTGGAGGAATAAACCCTTGATTAAGCGCAAATGCACAAACAATAGCCTCTACTGCTCCTGCTGCTCCTAACATATGACCTGTCATACTTTTAGTCGAGGAAACACAAAGGTTTTTACTGTGCTCACCAAATGCCTTCTTAATCGCTTTTGTCTCTGTTTCATCATTAAGAAGAGTACTTGTTCCATGAGCATTTATATAATCTACATGCTCTTTATCAATTCCAGCCTCTTCAATAGAAAATTTCATAGATGCTACAGCTCCCTCTCCATCAGGATTTGGTGCTGTTATATGATAAGCATCACTACTTTGACCGTATCCTACAATTTCGCAAATAATATTTGCATTTCTTTTCAAAGCTGAATCAAGTGATTCTAACAGCACAACTCCAGCTCCTTCTCCCATTACAAATCCTTCTCTTTCCTTGTCGAAAGGAATGGATGCTCTATTGACATCTTCAGAAAATGAAAGCGCCGACATCGCCTCAAAACCTGAAACTCCAAGTTCACATATTGAAGCCTCACATCCTCCTGCATACACTGCATCTTGATATCCATCTTTTATAAGTCTAAACGCATGACCAATTGAATCAGTCCCTGTTGCACATGCAGTTATATCAGAAACACATGTACCTCTAGTACCTAGTGCAATTGATGCGTGGCCTGCTGCCATATTTATTATTGCCTTTGGTATAAAGTGAGATGAAATTCTTCTTGGGCCTCTATTTAGGTATTTATAATACTCCTCTTGTATAGTAGATAATCCGCCAATACCACTACCTATTACAATACCTGTTCTATATTGGTTTTCTTCTGTAACTATATATCCACTATTTACAGATGCTTGTTTAGCTGCAGCAATCGCAAACTGAACAAATCTATCTTTCTTCTTATAGCCTTCTATCTCAAATGCTTTCGGATCAAAATCCTTAACTTCAGCTGCAAGTTTTGTTTTGTAGTTTGAATTATCAAAGGCCTCGATACAACTTATTCCATTTACGCCTTTTTTTATATTATCTATAAACAATTCGACTGAGTTACCAAGCGGACTAACTACTCCTGCACCTGTAATTACAACTCTTCTTCCCATATTTACCTCCAATTCCCTAAATTGATGAAAGTCCGCCATCTATACTTATCACTTGACCAGTAATATACCTACCTGTATCATTTGCTAAGAAAGATACCATATTTGAAATATCTTCTGGATAGCCAATATCCTTTAGAGGTATTTGATCTATAATTTTTTCCTTTACTTTCTCTGGTATTGCATCGGTCATATCTGTTTTTATAAATCCTGGTGCAATTGCATTAACTGTGATACCATATGCACCAAGCTCGGCTGATAATGTTCTTGTAAAACCAATTACACCCGCCTTTGACGCAGAATAATTTACCTGTCCTACATTTCCTACTACACCAGCTAACGACGACATATTTATTATTCTTCCGTACCTTTTTTTAGTCATATACTTTACAACTTGCTTTGTACAGTTAAATACACCCTTTAGATTAATATCTATGACTTCATCAAAGTCGCTTTCCTTCATTCTGATAAATAGTTTATCTTTTGTAATACCCGCATTATTCACTAGTACATCAATAGAACCATAGTTCTCATTTATAGTTTTAAATGCTTCTTCGACTTGATTAAAATCGCTCACATCAAAACAAACTGCAAATGCTTCAACTCCGTCACTTTTAAGTTCTTCAACAAAGTTATCGGCTTTTTCCTTTGATGAAACGTAATTAAATCCTACAACAAATCCATCTTCACCAAGTTTTTTTACAATTGATTTTCCTATACCTCTAGATCCACCTGTGACAAATGCA
>JBDHVM010000118.1:0-5010 GCA_039809725.1 Peptostreptococcus sp. | reverse complement strand
ATCTATACATTCGTATCTAAACATAAATCCAAGTATAAAACAATAAATTATTCTATACAGAATCTACAACTTTCCAATAATTACATAACTCCTATACACCCTTTTATCTTATTGCATTTCTCACAATTCCCTAGACAAACATCCACTTCTTCTAGACATTCAGTAAAAGCAACCTTACTGCTGTTTTTATGTCTAAAAATAGGTATATTCATCTTCTTAGCCTGTGACTCGACTATCTTTGTAAGCTTATGTGACACTGTTGATGTCATTATCACAATAGCATCAGGACTCCCAATAGAATTTTTCACTTGGCTAGACATAGTTGTATACACTTTTGTCTTATAGCCTCTGCTTTTTGCCATTTTATAATAATCTTTCTCCATTCTTTCGTGACCACCTATTACTAACAAACTCATAAATTCCCCCCCTAATTTAATATCCCATTCACCCTCTATAATCGATGAAATTTTCAATTTTGATGTCATTATAACAAGACAAATCTCAAGGAATTTTTAGCTTTAGCTAAAAATTCGACATAAGTGTTTCAACGAGGCGAGATACGCTCTCCGCCTGAAGATCCAAAATGTACCCGCCACCTACACTTTGTCTAGAGGATGGGGACATCTTCGCCGAGTTATAGTAACACAGAGATGATAATAATTATCATCTCTGTGTATATAATAAGATATTTATTTGTGTTTGTCAAGATGTATTTGAGAATAATTATTAATATATAATTATTTTTTGTTAGCCCAAATTCTATTTACTGACTTTGTAATCTCCATACATATAACAGCCGCTATTGCAAGACCACAAGATATTAAAAATTCCCTACCTGAAAATACTGTCGGTATTGCAAATATATTTCTTACTGATGGTAGTAGAACAAACCCTGTAAGCCCTAGACATACTGATACCGCAAGTAATACGTATTTATTTGAGAAAAATCCAACCTTAAATGCACTGTAAAAATCAGATCTACACGCAAAAGTTTGAAGTGTTCTAGACAACAATAAAGTGATAAACGCCATTGCTGCTCCGAGTTCAGGAGAGTGTTTCATACCAATGAACTGAGCAAATATTGACGCTATACCAACGAAAATACCCCTAGATAAAATCGCTTTAAGGGTGCCTCCACCTAAAAGTCCCTCATCCTTGTTTCTTGGAGGAATATTCATTATACCTTCCTCAGGTTTTTCCATTCCAAGAGCTATTGCTGGAAGTGAGTCATTTACCATATTGACAAATATTAATTGTAGTGCCGTATATGGACTACTCCAATCTGCAAATACTGCAAAAAGTATCGATATTATCGCACCTAGATTACCAGAAAATAGATATGTTATCGCTTTTTTAATATTACTAAATACAGTCCTACCTACTTCAACGGCGGCTATTATACTTGCAAAGTTATCGTCTAAAATTACCATTGCCGAAGCATCTTTTGCCACTTCTGTACCACTTCCCATACCTATACCTATATCTGCTTTTTTTAGCGCTGGAGCATCATTTACACCATCTCCAGTCATTGCTGTAACGCAATTTTTTCTTTGCCAAGCATCGACTATTCTTATTTTATTTTGAGGTGAAACTCTTGCATATACACTTATTTTATCTAAATTTTTATCAAGCTCGGCATCTGTGATGTTATCCAATTCTTGCCCAGTAAATGCAAGATCACCTTCTTTAAATAGACCTATTTGTTTCCCTATTGCCACTGCAGTAGTTTTGTGATCACCTGTGATCATGATAGGTTTTATTCCTGCGTGCTGAGCCTTCTCTACAGCAAATATTACTTCCTTTCTCGGTGGATCAATCATTGCTATTAACCCCGTGAAAATAAAATCATCCTCGCTACTTAGATCAATTGTTTCACCATCTTCAATATATTTATATCCGAATGCAAGAACCCTAAGAGCATTATTAGAGTACTTTTCATTTTGCTCTCTAATTATACTTTTTATATCATCTGTCATCTCAATTTTTTTATTACCAACAAGGACTTCACAACTTTTGTTAATTACTATATCTGGTGCACCCTTTGTTATCATAATATTTTTACCGTTTATCCTATGTGCTGTGGACATCAGTTTTCTATCTGAATCAAATGGTATTTCTTGTTTTCTTTCAAAGAAATCTCTTACTCTTATATTTCCATAACCTGTCTTATCTGCAAACACTGATAGTGCAATTTCAGTCGGGTCTCCAATCTCTACACCTTCCTCATTTATCAATGAATCGTTACATAGTGCCGCAGAATATGCCAACATCATTTCAGCATTTTCTACATTTTCTGGCAAAGTCTCTATTAGAGTTCTCTCAGAAATTTCCTTTTCTTTTGTATCATTACCTTCAAAAATATAATAGCCTACTGCTGTCATTTTGTTCATTGTTAGAGTACCAGTTTTATCAGTACAAATTACCGATGTTGACCCTAAAGTCTCTACTGCTGGAAGCTTTCTGATTATAGAGTTTTTTCTAGACATAGTTTTTGTACCAACAGAAAGAACAATTGTTACGATAGAAGATAATGCTTCTGGAATAGCAGCCACTGCAAGTGCAACTGCAAACATAAACGAAGTAAAGATAACTTTTTTTAAATCAGCTCCATTATTGTGAGAAAGCTCTCTCATCACCTGAACTGCAAAAATAAATATTGATATACCCAAAATTGCAATTCCAAGTTTTTTTGAAAAGTTTTCAATATTTGATTGTAATGGAGTCTGCTTTGATTCAGTATTCTCCAACATATCTGCAATCTTTCCAATCTCAGTTGTCATTCCAGTATTTGTACAGACATATGTAGCCCTTCCATTTACGACCATAGACGTTGAATACACCATATTTACTCTATCTCCAATACTGCACTCTTTATCCAGTTTATCAATTTTTTTCTCAACAGGTTCTGACTCACCAGTCAACATTCCTTCAACAATTTTCAGAGAACTCGCTTCTAGTATTCTTCCATCAGCAGGAACATAATCTCCAGCTTCTAATAAAACAATGTCTCCAGGTACAACTTCTGTAGATGAAATAGTTATTTTTTCTTTATTTCTAATTACTTTCGCATTTGGTACCGACATTTGCTTTAAACTTTTTATTGATGATTCAGCTTTCTTTGTTTGAACAGTTCCTAGAATTGCATTTAATATTAAAACAAGAAAAATAATCATAGACTCCATCACAGAACCCATTGCTATTTGCACAACGGCTGCCAAAATAAGTATCACAACCAATGGGTCTTTAAAGCTCTCCAAAAAAATCCTAAGAGTACTTTTGCCCTCTTTCTCTTTAAGCTCATTTTTACCATACTTATCAAGTCTATTTTTCGACTCGGCAGTAGATAGACCCTCACCAGTTGTATCTAGCTTTTTTAAGGCTTCATCTCCATCTAATAAGTAATATTTTGCCTCTTCCACTTCTTTCATAAATATTTACCTCCAATTATTACATTCACATAGTCAAGTTTTTTTACTAAAAAACCTTGATAACAAAACCTTTAAAACAAACGTAGTCGTAACGCTTATTCCAAAGGTCTCGCTATCAAGGCACAATCCTTGTCTATTAACCGGGTATAAAAATACCGTACTGACGACTAACAGATCTATAGAGTATAGAGCTACTCCCCTTCAAAAGAAGTATATAATATTCTTTGATTCTTGTCAAATATCTTGTTTATTATTTTCGCTAGGTAAAACTATCATTTTTTGTATTTATAGTTTCACCTTTAATAATCAATAAAGAGATTGGTAAAGTAAACCAATCTCTAAATTCATTTAATAATATATGTTTCTATTGATTTATAATCAGATTATAAAACAACAAGAACCTCAACTTCTACCTTTGCTCCCTTTGGTAATTCTTTTACAGCTACACAAGATCTAGCTGGCTTATGATCACCGAAGAAATCTGCATACACTTCATTTACTGCACCAAAATCAGCCATATCTACTAGGTAAACTGTAGTCTTTACTACTTTAGTGAAATCAGCATCTACTGCCGCTAAAACAGCCTTTACATTGCTCATTGCCTGAGTAGCCTGTGCTTTAATATCTCCTTCTACTAACAATCCAGTTTCTGGAACTAGTGGAATCTGACCTGAACAATATACTACATTTCCTGCTTTGATTGCCTGTGAATATGGTCCAACTGCTGCTGGAGCCTTTTCTGTAAAAATAACTTCTGCCATTTTATTTTCCTCCTAAAATTTTATTTCAATATATATTATACTCTTTATTATCTTCTAATACAATATAGTATCTCTTTATTTTTTAAACAAATCCAACCTTTTATAAAATGATTTTATTGGATTTTATTATTAGATGAACTCAACCTTTATGCCTGTTTCAATAAAGTCAGACTTGATTCTATTGATTTGTTCAAAGTCTACAGTCTCTATTGTTACATCAACCATCTGTTTCTTTATATATCTTCCTGTTGCAAGCTTATCCTGATTAATTGTAAGTATGTTTGCACCATTTTTTGCAATTATACCTACAAGACTTGACATTGCTCCTGGTACATCTGGTAATTCAGCCACAAAGCTCAATCTTCTTCCCTGTCTCTTAAGTGCTACACTCATTATTCTGTAAAGAGTGTTAATATCTACATTTCCACCAGATACAACACAGACTACATTTTCACCTTTAGCTGGTTTGTATTTTTCTGAAATCAATGCAGCCGTACTTACTGCACCTGCACCCTCAGATACCAATTTCTGATTTTCTAACATAAATAATATTGCTTCGGCTATTTCTTCTTCAGTAACTGTTATTATCTGATCAACATTTTTTGATATTATATCAAAAGTTATATCTCCAGGTGTTTTAACTGCAATACCATCTGCTATTGTAACATCATTGAAAGCAGAAGTGACTTTTCCAGCCTCAAAACTCGCTTTCATTGAAGGAATATTACAAGTTTGAACTCCTATTACCTTTACATTTTGATTAAGTCCCTTTAATGCAGTTGCAATACTAGCTATGATACCACCACCACTGATTGCAGCGA
>JBDHVM010000117.1:0-5023 GCA_039809725.1 Peptostreptococcus sp. | reverse complement strand
AAAGAACTTGGGGCTATATGTAAAACTTTTAAAATCAAAAACTCTTATAGTAAGGGTGTTGCCCACAAGTGAAACTATAAGAAACTGTGAGTCTATGGGCCTTAATGCGGATAATATCTTGGCAATAAAAGGTCCGTTTAGCAAGGATATAAATGTAGCATTACTAAAACATGCAAAAACAGATGTTGTAATTACAAAAGAGAGTGGATTTGCGGGTGGATTTTTGGACAAGATAGATGCCTGTCAAGAGTTGGGCATCCCAATCATAATAATAAAAAGAAAGACAATTGATTATCAGAGGGTCGTGCACGATATTTCTGAAATAGAGGAGAGCATTATCTTCGGGTAATATTGATTTAGTAAAGAAACTACTTTTAAACAGGAGGATAATATGAAAAAATATGATGTAATTGTTATCGGTACAGGAAGTGCAAACATTGTTTTGGAGCAAGCTATAAGCAAAGGACTTAAGTGTGCACAGATAGAATGTGGTAAATTTGGTGGAACCTGTTTAAACAGAGGGTGTATTCCAACTAAAATAATGGTAACTGCTGCGGACTACATTAGAGAAACAGAAGAAATACATAAAATAGGAATAAAGGTAGGAAAAGCTGAAATTGATTGGGACAAGATGAGCAAAAGGCTATGGTCTAAAATAGATGAAAACATAGACCTAAAAGAATATTACAGCAAAATCAATAATTTAGATATATATGAGGGTAGAGGATATTTTATTTCAGATAAAGAGATTCAGGTAGATTTAAATAATGGTGATAAGTCTGAAATAATGACCGCTGATAAAATATTTATCGGTGCAGGTGGAAGAACAAATATTCCTTCTATTGATGGGTTGGAGGAAGTAGGTTACTTAGCATCGGAAAGCTTATTTGGAGAAAAATACCCAAATAAACCATATGAAAGCTTAATTGTTGTAGGAGGAGGTCCTATAGGAACTGAGTTTGCGCATGTTTTTTCAGCTGCTGGGACAAAGGTATCCCTTATACAACATAACGTGAGATTACTGCCAAAAGAAGATGAAGATATATCTAATCAAATATTGACTGATATAAGGTCTTTGGGAATAGACGTGTTTTTGAACATGAAGACGATTTCTATAAGAAAAGAAAATGGGAAAAAGGTATTACGATTTAAAGACAGAACTACAGAAGAGGAATTTGAGGTATCTGCAGAAGAAATATTAATTGCCCCAGGAATTAAATCAAACACAGATTGGATTAAAGTAGAAAATACGAATATTAGGTGTGATAAAAGAGGCTGGATAATAACAAATGAGTTTTTAGAAACAAGTGTAGAGGGAGTATATGCACTTGGAGATATTAATGGACAGGCGCAGTTTAGACATAAGGCAAATTATGAAGCTGATATATTGGCACATAACTTGTTTGTAGCGAGTTCCCCAAAAGAATATAGGTTTGCAAGGTATGATTTGGTTCCTGCAGTTACGTATACTTTTCCACAAGTCGCTCATGTAGGTTTGACTGAAAAACGTGCAATAGATATGGGACACGATGTAGTTGTAGGTGTACATAAATATTCATCAACTGCAAAAGGGTACGCATTAGGTTTTGAACCAGGCGATATTAATGATGGGTTTATAAAGGTAGTAGCAGATAAAGCAAGCAAAGAATTTCTTGGAGTTCATGCTATTGGTCCAGACGCATCTCTTTTAATACAACCATTTTTAAATTTAATGAATTCAGGTAATCTTGAAATAAGACCTGTAAACGAAGATATTGGATCTGAGATTACAAAAAAACTGAGAGAAGAGGATTATTCTAGATATTTAGAACCAAATAATATTGATACAATAAATGAAACAATGGTCCCACATCCATCTCTTTCCGAAGTTGCAATGTGGACACAATACTATATAGACTTTGATTAACTAGTGCATATTCAATATATAACAAGATAAAGCTCAAGGAATTTTTAGCTTTAGCTAAAAATTCGACATAAGCGTTTCAACTATGCGAGATATGCTTCACCGCCTGAAGATCCAAAATGTACCCACCACCTACACTTTGTTTAGAGGAGGGGGACATATTAGCCGAGTTATATAATTTAGTAAAGTCCACAAAAAAGTAAGTAAAATAATATTGAAAATAAAAAAAAGACCACACAAACGCAATCAGACACTAATTTAACCATAAATAAAAATTAAAATAATAACAGTAAATGAGAAATAAAATCATTTACAAATAATTATCTTTATGCTATTATATTTTCAAAGGGTAGAAAGATAAAAAATATATTTTAAGGATAAAATTATGATTAAAAAATTAGTATCAATGGCATTAGTTTGTGTGGTTTTCTTTACTTTGACGGCGTGCAAAGGAAGTGAAGATGCTAAAACAAATTCAAAAGATGAAAAGAAAAATATAGCAGTAACTACATCTTTTTTAGCAGATATGGTAGAACAAATTGCAGGGGATAAGGTGTCTGTAAAATCAATAGTTCCAGCAGGAGATGATCCTCACCTTTACGTTGCAAAGCCTGATGATGTGAACACAATAAAAAATTCGGACTTGCTTTTATATCACGGACTTCATTTTGAGGGTAAGATGCAAGAAATTTTAGAAAAGAAGGGCGTTGCAGTTACAAAAAACTTTAAAAAAGAAGAAGTAGGTAAAATGCAAGACGACGGAAAACAAATAATAGATCCTCATTTTTGGTTTGATATTGAGCTATATAAAAAGGCTGTCGATGTAGTAAATGAAGAACTTTCAAAACTAATTCCTGAAAGTAAAGTAGAGTTTATGAAAAAGACTGAAGAATACAAGGCAAAGCTAGATAAGTTGAATCAGGACAACAAAAAGAAATTAGAAGAAATACCTGAAAAACACAGGTTTTTGGTAACACCTCACGATGCATTTAATTATTTTGCTAGATCGTACAAAATCAAAGTAGTTGCACCACAAGGTGTAAGCACAGACTCAGAAATATCAAATAAAGATATAGATAAAACAGCGGATCTTATTGTAAAAAACAAAATAAAGGCAATTTTTTCTGAGAGCACAACAAATCCAGAGAGGATGAAAAAATTACAAGAAATTGTCAAATCAAAAGGATTTGAAACAAAAGTGGTTTCTGGTGAAGGTAAGGAACTATTTTCAGATTCACTAGCGCCAAAAGGAAAGATAGGTAGTACGTTTATAGATATGTATCAACATAATATAAATTTGATTTATAACAATTTAAAGTAAGATATTTACTGAAGGAATATAAGAAAAAAGATATTTAGTGGAAAGAGGTGAAAAAATGATGAAAGGAGAAAGTATAATTTCCGTAAAAAATTTAGCCATGGCATATCATGAAAACCCTGTGATTTGGGACATTAACATAGATGTATTTTCAGGAACGAGAACGGCGATAATAGGTCCTAATGGAGCAGGAAAGTCCACTCTTCTAAAGGGTATGTTAGGACTTATGAAAAAATTAAAAGGTAATGTTAGTTTCTGGGGTGAGTCATATTCTACTGTGAGAGAAAAGATTGCATATGTACCTCAAACAGAGACAGTCAACTGGAATTTTCCGATAACAGTTTTAGACGTAGTGATGATGGGAAGGTACGGAAATAGTGGTCTTTTTCATAGACCTGGAAAAGTGGAACGAGAAAAGGCAATAAATGCACTCAAAGAAATGGAAATGGAGGAGTACAAAGACAGACATATTGCCGACTTATCAGGTGGACAAAAACAGAGAGTATTTATTGCAAGGGCATTGAATCAGGATGCAGAATTATATATAATGGATGAACCTTTGGCAGGTGTAGATAAAAATACAGAAAATTTAATAATAGAAAAATTCAAACAGCTACAAAAAGAAAATAAGACAGTAATAGCTGTTCACCATGAAATGAATACATTGACAGAGTACTTTGATCATGTGGTAATAATAGACAAAATAGTGAAAGATCAAGGGGAGTGTAATGAGGTTTTTAGGGAGAACAACCCAATTGAATGGTTTAAGAGGAGAGGGTAGATGGATATTGTTCAAAGCTACACATTTAGAATAATAATTATAGGAACGCTTTTTTTATCAGTATCTTCAGCTATTATAGGTTCTCTAAATCTATACAAAGGACAGAGTTTAATTGGAGACGCAATTGGTCACTCTGCTTTTCCAGGGATAGTATTATTTTATATTTTCTTTAATACGAAAAATCCTGTTGTATTACTTATTGGAGCGATGCTTACTGGAGGCATTAGCTATTACCTTATACAAATGACAGAAAAATACTCCAAGGTGGGATTAGATGCTGCACTTGCAATATTTTTATCAGGTTTTTTTGGATTGGGAATGGTATTTAAAAGTATTATTCAGGGAAATTCATTTTATACTGGTGTTTCACAGTCAGGACTAGCAAACTATATTTTTGGACAGGCTGCATATATGTTAGAAAGTGATGTTAAGTTAATAATAGTAATATCTATAGCTGCAATTGGATTATTTTTACTATTCAACAAACAAATAAAAGTGTATATATTCGACCGAGATTTTGCGGAAACAATAGGACTAAATACAAAACTGATAGAGTTTGTAATGCTTATTATGACAATAGCAATAGTGAGTGTTGGATTAAAAGCTGTAGGTTCTATTTTGATAAGCTCATTTTTGATTCTTCCTTGTGTAGCGGCAAATCAATGGTCAAAGAAGTTTAGAAATGTATTGATTATAGGCTCACTTGTGGCATCAGTTTCTGCATTTATTGGAACGTATTTCAGTTCACTTTATAGAGGTCTAAGCACAGGTCCAACAATTATTATGACTATGGGTACAATAACGCTTTTGTCTATGTTAGTAGGAAAATATGGGATAATTAGAAGAATAGTAGTATTGAGGAGGAAGGTATGATAAGTTCTTATTTAGTACTGATTGCAACATCGATAACTTGCTCAATATTAGGTGTTTTCTTGGTTTTAAGAAAAATGTCAATGATTGCAGATGCTATTTCACATTCTGTATTATTAGGTATTGTAGTAGCTTTCTTTTTAACTCAGGA
>JBDHVM010000116.1:0-5025 GCA_039809725.1 Peptostreptococcus sp. | reverse complement strand
TGCCAAAGTCCGAACTTGAGCAGATATGAACTACATCATATTGATTTTGCTTTAATTTTTTACGTAGTTCATTGATTCCTGGCATTTATTCTAAAAGTCCTTTATATGCACGATATAAAGCCCCCATACTCTCTACATAATCGGTCTTTCTATCTAAAGAAATTAAATCCCATTGCACGGAATCATTTTGTTTTTCATAGTGTGCAATTAAATGTCTAGCCCACTGGGCAATACCACAGTCAAAACGAGTGTAAGGTGTACAAAACAAAATTTTCATAAATATCTATTATTTCAAAGCATCAATCAAATAGTTCCTAGATTCTCGTACCAGAATCTTCTTTTTCTCTTCAACCTTTTTATAATCGATTGGTTTCAACCATTTCTCTGAATATTTTAGGTCTACTAAATTATCTACAAGATAATTTTCCAAGCCCATTGATCTCATTAGATTCACTAGGCGAGAATCCTTAGAATCACGATTCAATGTAACAATAAACTGTCTTTTGAACATTATACTAAAAACAGCACCATGAAAAGAATCAGTAATCACAAATTTCGCACCTCCAATAGCCCGCAACCATTTACTCACTCCTGGATTAAAACAATATTTTAATCCTTTCTTCGGATAGTTTTCATTCAAGAGAACAGCTGGTAAGCCAAGCTTCTCCTTTACATAGTGTACGTTTTCAAAGAAATCTTTGGTTTTATTTAACTTATAACAGACAATCTGATTTTTCTCTTTAATTTTTCCTGTAAGTTCATCATATCTATCATTTAAAAAGCTCGGATCTAAAACAACAATAGGTCTTAAATGAAAAGTACGCTCACATAAATCGGCACCGTCTTGTTCCCTAACAGACAATACTGCAAATTTTTCAAGACATGCTTGAATATGCTCAGTTGCTGATTTATTATTAAAAGACCATTCTTTTACTCCAAAACTACTTGCATATGATAATCTACGCGTGTTTTCGTCTCCAAAATCAAGAAAATAAGCTAGGTATAGTTCTTTACTTATGTCTGGATTCCAGGTTTGATCACTACCAACAATATAACAATCAACTTTAGGAGGATCGTTTCTGAGATCTTCTATAGAATGATATCTTCGAGTTAAAGGGGGGAAGTGTTTCTTTATAAACTTTTCTATCCTTCGCTCTTGTATAAGAAATTTTGCTATTCTTATATGTGCAGGAACATTCCAATTTTCATCCTGTCTAATATCAATTATACAGACATCGTGCCCTTGTTCTTTTAAAAACCTACACAAACCATAAGTCTGCATAGTTGCACCGTTATTACTAGAATAATGATATGTTATAACAGCTATCTTCATTGTATTTCTTTTTCTAATAATTCTTTTACAAAAGCAATTCTATAATTAGGTCTGACCCTTCCATATAAATACCTGATAACTTTTATTGCAAACTGAACAGGCTGTTTTATCGTAGCTCCGTTAGCATATTTAATGACAAATTTGGAGTACGAATCCTTGTTAATTGAATCTGCAAGTTGTTTACGTCTTGATGTTAAAGAGTTCCCGTTTTGTCCATATACCATCCGGGTATTATGTAATAAGAAAGTATTCCAAGGTATTTCTTTTAAGAACAAATCTGCATCCTTTAATATTTTCCCCCCAATCTCACTATGTGCAACTGTTACTGATACTCCCATTGAATGTTGCTCGGTAAATTCTGTATCTCCCCAATAATCTCCTATTGTAATATCAGACTCTCTATGAGCTCCTACATATTTACAATCATAGCATATGTATTTATTTGTCAGTTCAGTATAGAATCCACATAAAGGGAGTGGTCTTTTTATCAGTGGTACTGCCGAGATATCCCCTTTGCTATCCTTTATAGAGAATTCGTATTTTGTTTTATTACGAAAAGCTACTATTTGATATACATCATCAGACTTGTTTTCTATGTATTTTGTTATCAAAGCACGTGAAGGGACACCTCCACAAATCAAGTCAACAGTTATTAAATTAGAATACTTCTTTCCTTTAGGCAAAAAATTGATTAGACCAGCAACTTGGCAGCCCAGTCCAGAAAACAAAACTAATTTCCCCTCCTTCAAATACTTTAACACTTCTCTAAATACACCTGTCGTATCGCTTTGAGTGTATTTAGACCCTTGTAATGAAGGCAGATCGTCTATGGAAGAAATTAATTTATGCTTAACATAGTTATCCTGTATTAAAGCACCAACAACTACACCTCCTTGATTAAGCACACACACTGCAAGTGCTGCAAAAACGCCCCCAGAGGTGCTGTGAGAACGTAATTTTATATCATTTGTCCAAGCTGCATACGGAGTTGATAAAGATAAAACGTTATTGCCGTATGCAAAACCATTTAAAGCAGGGCAATTTTTCTCACACTTATGACATTCGATACATAGATCTTGATTTATGCCATAAGTAAGATGCCCTTCTTCGTTCCATCTTGAAAACAATGCATCTTTAGGACAAGACTCTACACAAGATAGACATCCGCTACAATTATAAATATCTGCTAACTTCGGCATATCAACGATTCAAAATAATCTTTATATCTCTTTATAATAGAGTCTTTATCAAAATTTTCAGTCTTCATTATATTTAGATTTGCGACCAACTTAGGATAGAGTACATTGTGATTTTCTATCACATATCTCATTTTCTCAGTTAAGTCGTCAACATTGGCAGGTCGTATAAATAGACCATCATATCCATCTTCTATATACTCCTCAAATGCAGGAAGAGCTGAAAGTATTGAAGGTTTTGAATAGTTGATACATACAAACAAAGCACCACTCTGTGCTATATCCTGATAAGGAAGAACCGTATAATGACTTTCACCAAAAAGATTTGGAACATCAGCATTATCAACATTTTTTATGCGAAGGTCGAAAATGTCAGGATATTTAATCCTTTTTTGATACATATCCCACTCGCTGCATTCGCCAGCAATAATAACTTTAAAAGGAATACTGCATGTTTCTTTCACTTTTTGAGCAGCATCAATCAACACATCAATACATTTATACCCTCTTATACGGCCATAGGATAGAAAAAATATAGTTTCCCCTGGCGATACGTTTGGAGTTCCATAATCTTTCAGCACAAATGGGGCATAAAAATTATTCTTATTTTTGTATTGAGAACGCAACACATCATATTGGGACTTAGAGAAGTTCTGGAAATTCTTAAACAATCTTAAGGTGGTTCCCATAAAAAGTTTTGTAAGAGCATATTGTTTTACACCTTTAGGTGTAGTTACATTATGAGCTGCAAACACAACTTTTCTTCTCGGTATACGCAAGAACATAAATGGAATATACTGAATGCCTAATATTGCAGAATAAACAACATCCGACTTGTATGTTTTTATCTTTGATACGAGTTTCCAATAGAAAGCAGCCATCTTCATAGAAAGAGGATGAACAGCTGGCCTCATTACATACTCAATAGATAGATTATTTTCTTTTATCTTTTTCAGATCATCATAGAATGGTATTCTCTCTTGTACGTTACCATGTTCTATAAGCCATATGATTTTATAATATTTCGCCAATTCTGGCACTACATAAAAGTCGGTTTCAATGAAATATTCTGGGGTGATCCAAACAATCGTTTCCATATAAATTTTATTTAGAGTCAGATAATGCCTTCCTTAGCGCTTCGATAAACCCTTTACCGTAAGTTAAATCAGGTTCCATCATATTTCCTTCACCCCATTCATTCCAAGATTTTAAAAACAAGATAGGGTTATTTTTTTTTGATACTACTTCAAGAGCCTGAGAAACATGTTTATAAAAATACTCGGGCTTTGCATTTACGAAGAATGTACCATTTCTACCTGAACGAGGAGTGTGATCCCATTGCGGTAGGATGGATGGAATAACATCTTCACTAGAATCTTCTTCTGTTATCAGATATTTATAATACTCTTTGTAATCGTACATGAAAGGTGGTCTATTTGTAATACTACCTTTTATGCGTTTGAATAAAGAATACATACGCACTTTGAAGAGAGAAGTTTTTTCTGATACGTTTTTAAGACCTCCTAAACGTTGGTAATTTACAGCATCAAATCCTTTATTTAGCAATTCTTTCTTAGATATGGAAGGGGATGAGATATTTCCTACTAAATATAACCCTGGAAACCCAGCTTTGGTAGTTTGACTTACTAGATAATTAAGGTAATCATTCGGTATTTTTGCAGGGTCAAAAATATACAAGAGTGGTTTCCCATTTACTTTTACATAGCGATTATCATTAAAGGCTTTTAATAAAAAATCAAAATGCATTTTTGCATCTTCTATACCTGGATAAGTCTGCTCCATCAACAACTTTTCTGATGTTGTACCATCAGAATTCCAATTTTTTGCGTACCAACTATGGTTAGCCCATCCTAGGCAAAAAGGGAAATCAGGTTTTCCACTTTCCAAAACTTCTTCAAATACTTCTGGAATCAATCGTTTACCGTTTCCGAACCAATAATGCCAATAGCAAAAAGCTGTCACTCCCGCTTCTTTTGCTAACACCACTTGTTGTTCTCGTACACTTGGTAAAAGCAAGTCATAATAACCTAAATCTGCAGGAACGCGAGGCTGATTATGCCCTTTGAATAAGGGTTTAGCTTTACCTACATTAGTCCATTCTGTAAATCCTTTACCCCACCACTCATCATTTTCTTTAAATGGGTGATATTGAGGAAGGTAAAATGCTATAATTTGTTTTTTTTTGTTATTCATTTTGATTATTGTGAAATTTAAATATCTGCTTGATTCTGTAAAAAGTTATATTATGTTAACTAATATATGTAGATGTAAAGTTAACTATCTTCCATTTTTTTTAGCTGCAAAATTTGCCTATTCCATAACCTTCCAAGTGAATACTAAAACATAATATCGTAAATAAAGAATGTTAGAGAATCTGAACTTATACACAAAACAAAAAAAAACATGACAATAAAAAGTTATACATATACGTATTTAAAATTCCTCAGCCCTCTAATCATATAGGAAATCAGCAAA
>JBDHVM010000115.1:0-5025 GCA_039809725.1 Peptostreptococcus sp. | reverse complement strand
ATTTTGTGATTAGTATAGTTTTTATTTTATTGGATTTTTTGATGGGGTTCCAGCTTTTCTTGGATACTGTTTTTGTGTTTTAGATATTTTTTTAAATACCAAAATATTATGTTTTAATTCTTCATCTGGGAGTAGTACATCGATTTTTTCTACCAATTCTACTCCTAAAACACTCATGGCTTTTTTTGCATCAATTAGTTCATTTTCTACATTTGGACCTTTAAGACAAATAAAATATCCACCTAATTTCACAAATCCAATACAAAGTTCTAATAATACTGGAAGACTTGCAACTGCTCTTGCAGTGGCTATATCAAATTGCTCTCTATATTCTTTTTTTTGTGCAATATCCTCTGCTCTACCATGGACATATTCAATATTATCAAGGTTTAAGCTATCTCCAACATCCTTCAAAAAATTAATTCTCTTATTTAGTGAATCTAAAAGAGTTAATTGGATTTTTTCATTACATATTTTATACGGAATACCTGGAAAACCAGCACCAGTTCCGACATCGATAACAGATATTTCTCCATCCAAATATCCATGTTTAAATATTGCAACTGAGTCTAGAAAATGTTTTATATAGACTTCTCTTTGTTCTGTTATACCAGTCAAATTCATATGTTGGTTATATTTTACTAAAATGTTTCGATACATTTCAAAACGGTCTATCATTTCTTCATCCGACTTTATATTAAACGACATCAAACCATCGTTTAATATTTTTCTATTTATTTCTAATTCGTTATTTTTCTCGGTAGTCATATTATTTTTCTCCTCTTCTTCTCTGTTCTAAGTAGATTAGTAAAACAGTGATATCTGAAGGTGAAACACCAGATATTCTAGAAGCCTGACCTATTGAAGTTGGCTTAATCATATTCAGTTTTTGACGGGCCTCAATTCTAAGTCCGTCTATTAAACTGTAGTCTAGATTTTCGTTTAGTTTTCTCTTCTCTAGTTTTCTAAACTGATCTATCTGTTTCATTTGTTTGCTTATATAGCCTTCATATTTTATCATTATCACTACCTGCTCTATTACTTCTTCTGAGAGCTCTATTGGACTTTCTTTTTTTGCAAGCCTCAAAATAGAATAATCTATTTCAGGTCTTTTTAAAAATTCATACAGTGACAGTCCGTTGTTGAGTGTTACTATTTCTTTTTCATCAAGTATATGGTTTATTTCATTTGGAGTTATTCTTTCCTTTTTAAGTCTTTCTAACTCTTCTTCAATTTGAGATTTTTTTGTGATAAATCTTTCATATCGATCTTTTGAAACTAAACCTAGATCATAGCCTTTTTGAGTAAGTCTCATATCTGCATTGTCTTGTCTTAGATATAGTCTATACTCTGCTCTAGATGTCATCATTCTATAAGGTTCATTTGTTCCCTTCGTTACAAGGTCGTCTATTAAAACACCAATATAACCTTCTGATCTATCTAATATAAAAGGTTCTTCTCCTTTGATCTTTAAGACTGCATTTATCCCTGCAATAAGTCCTTGAGCAGCGGCTTCTTCGTATCCTGAGGTTCCGTTAAACTGACCTGCTGAAAACAAGTTTTCAACTCCAATTATTTCTAGATTTTGCCTTAATTGTGTAGGATCGATACAATCATATTCTATAGCATACGCTGGTCTCATTAGTTTCACGTTTTCAAGACCTTTTATAGTTCTATACATCAATTGTTGAATATCTGCTGGAAAACTTGTAGAGACTCCTTGAACGTACATTTCTTTGGTGTCTAATCCCTCTGGCTCAATAAATAGTTGATGAGTTTCTTTGTCTGAAAACTTAACTATTTTATCCTCTATTGATGGACAGTATCTAGGTCCTGTACCCTCTATATTTCCGCTATACATAGCACTTCTAGTAATATTATCTTGTATTAATTTTTTTGTTTCTGGTGTCGTCCTAGTAAGATAACACATGATTTGTTCTTTATCTAAATCTTCATTCATAAACGAAAAAGGAGTTACTTTCTCATCTCCAGGTTGAGGATCCATCACTGAAAAATCAATACTATCTTTGTGAACTCTTGCAGGAGTTCCTGTTTTAAATCTCCTCATCGATAAGCCGATATCTCTTAAGCTGTCTGTAAGTTTTTTTGCATATCCAAGCCCATTTGGACCTTCTTTAAAAGTATCATGTCCAATAAAAATAGTAGATTGAAGATACACACCTGTCGCAAGTATAGTAACCTTAGAATAATACTCACATCCAAGTCTTGTAAGTACTCCGACTACTTTATTTCCCTCGTGTAAAACCTCTTCTACTTCATCCATTACAATATCAAGATTTTCTTGGTTTTCCACTGTTTCTTTCATAACTCTATGATATAAATTTTTATCAGTTTGAGCTCTAAGTGAATGTACAGCAGGACCTTTTGCCGTATTCAACATTCTACTTTGAATATAAGTTTTATCTATATTAATTCCCATTTCACCACCAAGGGCGTCGACTTCTTTTACCAACTGACCTTTTCCAGTCCCTCCAATTGACGGGTTACAAGCAAGAGCTGCTATAGCGTCAAGAGAAAGAGTTATCATAAGTGTTTTCATTCCAAGTCTAGCTGAAGCTAATGCGGCCTCGCAACCTGCATGACCTGCTCCAACGACGATTATATCATAATTTCCTGCCTTAAATCTTTCCATTTTTTTCCCTTCTTTATATATCAATATACATCTATATACTATTTTCCTATACAGAAATTGTGGAAAATTGTATCCAACAAATCTTCTGAAACAGTATCTCCATTTATGTATCCAAGTGTGTCCCACGCATCTTTTAAATCAACTTCAATAAAATCATACGGCATTTTGTCATTTAAAGCTGAGACGGCATCTTCTACAGATTTCATAGCTTTGTAGATGGCGTCTTTATGCCTTGAGTTTGTGATCATTACATCTTCGTTATTTGATATATCCCCCTCAAAAACCATTTCTTCGATTCTGTCGTGCAGAAGTTCTAGACCTTCGTTTTTAAGTGCGGATATGTTTATTATATTTTTTTCCTCAATATACTTTTTGATAGTATCAATATCCAAGTTAGACTCTAAATCTATTTTATTTAGTATTACAAGTGTCTTTGATTTATCTACATTTTCAAGAATATCTATATCTTCAATATCTATATTCTTTGATGAATCGATGACCACCAAGATTAAATCAGAACTTTTCATATGGTTTAAGGATCTTTCCACTCCTATTTTTTCCACTATGTCCTCAGTTTCTCTGATTCCAGCCGTATCAATAATTCTTAGAGGAATACCTTTGATATTTACAAATTCTTCTATTACATCTCTAGTAGTACCTGGAATATCTGTTACAATAGCTCTATTTTCACCCAAAATAGAATTTAGAAGAGATGACTTCCCTACATTTGGCTTTCCAAGTATTGCAGTTTTTAGACCTTCTCTTAATATTTTTCCAGTGTCAGCGGTTTTATACATTTTTACAATTTCATCTTGTATTATTTTTGTTTTTTCGATAAGTTCATTATATGTTATAAACTCTATGTCCTCTTCTGGATAATCAATAGCGACCTCAACCTGAGCAAGCACGCTTGTTATTTGATTTCTTAAATCCTTAATTTTTTTGGATAGATTTCCATCTAGTTGGCTTTGTGCTATTTGATGCGACTGCTCTGTCTTAGCATTTATTATATCTATTACAGCTTCAGCCTGGGATAGATCAATTCTTCCATTTAAGAATGCTCTCTTTGTAAATTCTCCAGGCTCGGCAATTCTTGCCCCACATTTAAGAACCAACTCTAGTATTTTTTTTACAGAAATAAAACCACCATGGCAGTTTATCTCCACTACATCTTCTACAGTATATGAATTTGGGGCTTTCATATATGCTAATAATACCTCATCGATTATATGTTCTCCATCATAAATATTACCGTATATCAAAGTCCTAACCGCATAGTCATCGATTGAGCTTCTGTGGAAGGGTTTAAATATTTTGTTAGATATTTCAAGTGACTTTGGTCCACTTATTCTTATTATGCCTACACCACCCTCTCCAGGAGCAGTTGCAATGGCAGCAATTGTGTCGTCAATAAACATATATGTTATCCTCCTATATATTTTTTAATCGTTATTATCAAAATAGTAGTATACACTAGTGAATAAATGATTTTATCCGACTAAAAATAAAAAAAGTCGAATGAACTTTTATTTTTTGTGTAACAACCTATTATAACACAGTTTTGGCTGTGTTTAAAATATCTTATTTAGTATAGATTATACCACAAAAATCTTGCAATAATGATGAGATAGTAGATATAATATTAATATACATTTTTAAAGCCAGAGCGGTTTGAAATTTGCAAATAAATAATTTTTTGGAGGATATGTTATGTTGAAGAAAATAAGAGTTGATTTGGAAGTTGTTGAGTCTATGCTTTACTATTGGAGTTCGGTATCAGATAGAGAAAAAGTAAATGAAAGTTTCTTTTTTGATGTAGCAAAGATGGATGCTATGAAGTTGGCAGTAGGAGAAGGTTTTACTTCAGACTCTATAAGAAAGGTTTTAAGCTCTATTCAAAATAGAGAGCTTCTTTCAATTGCGTCAAAGGCTGAAAAGAGATTTTGGAGTAAGAATATGTGGATTGCTGAAGATGTTTCAATTGCAACAAAAATGGCACAACCAATAAAAGTTATGAATGTAGATGATTTAGTTGATGTTGTAAACAAAAAGTATCCAGACATAAAAATGGAAGAAATAAAGGTACATATAGCACCTCTTCATGTAGATCCATATTATATAGTAGATGGACAGATACTAATTAACTTCTTTATGATATATTTTGACGAAAATGAGAACGCAGTAATCGAGGGAACTCCTGTTAAGGAATATATTCTTGAAAGAGTTTTTGAATTAATAGAAAAATAGGGGTTACTTTTTTTGAAGCTTGACTATAATACTTACGAATGATGAACCTCTCCTAATTATTAGTCAAAAAGATATTATAGGTTTATTACATACAAATTTAAGTAAAATTAATTTCACGCTAAATA
>JBDHVM010000114.1:0-5108 GCA_039809725.1 Peptostreptococcus sp. | reverse complement strand
GATTTATATCAACTGAACTAGGTTTTGAACTAAAAGAAGTTGAATTACCAATGCTTGGTAGAGCTCAGACTGTAAAGGTGAACAAAGAAACAACTACTATAGTAGGTGGAGCAGGAAACAAAGACGATATTGAACACAGAATAGGTCAGATAAAGAGACAAATCGATGAAACAACATCGGATTTTGACAGAGAAAAACTTTCAGAAAGACTAGCAAAACTATCAGGTGGAGTTGCAGTAGTAAAAGTAGGAGCAGCCACTGAAGTAGAGATGAAAGAAAGAAAACTTAGAATAGAAGATGCACTAAACGCTACAAAAGCAGCAGTACAAGAAGGAATCGTTGCAGGTGGTGGAACAGCATATGTCAGCATAGTGCCTGCAATTGATGAATTGATCAAGACGCTTGACGGAGAAGAAGAACTAGGAGCAAAGATAATAAGACGTGCACTAGAAGAGCCATTAAGACAGATAGCAATAAATGCAGGATTAGAAGGATCAGTAATAATTCAAAATGTAATAAAAATGGATCCTCAGATTGGATTTGATGCATTAAATGAAGAATATGTAAACATGATTGAAGCGGGGATTGTAGATCCTACAAAAGTAAGTAGAAGCGCATTACAGAACGCAGCCTCAATAGCGAGCGTATTCTTGACAACAGAAGCGGCGATTGCAGACTTACCTGGAGGTGATGATGTACCAGGAATGCCAGGTTCAATGCCAGGAATGATGTAGAAAAATAAAAAACTTAATAATAGAAAAATAATAAAGCACAAAAAAAGTAAATAATAGAAAAATAAAAAAACTTTTTTCTAAAAAAGCTAGTTTCTAAGGATTTAAAAAGGGAGCTAAAATTAACAGGAAAATTGAAAGGGGTAACAGATGAAACATGAAATAATTCTTGTCATCGACTTTGGTGGCCAGTACAACCAACTAATCGCTAGGAGAGTAAGAGAAAACAATGTATATTGTGAAATATTACCTTACACAGCAGATATTGAAAGAATAAAATCAAAAAATCCAAAGGGGATAATATTCACAGGTGGACCAAATAGTGCATACTTAGAAAACTCTCCAAAAATAACAAAAGAGATATTTGAAATTGGAGTACCAATATTGGGAATCTGCTATGGAGATCAGTTAATGGCACATCTTCTAGGCGGAACAGTACAAAAAGGGGACAACCAGACAAGAGAATATGGAAAAACTGAAATAGAATATGGAAAATCACCAATATTTAAAGATGTAGATACAAATCAGGTTTGGATGAGCCATACAGATTACATATCAGAAGCACCTGAAGGATTTGAAGTAATAGCAAAGACGTCAAATTGTCCAATAGCGGCAATGCAAAATGTAGAAAGAAAGTTGTATGGAGTACAGTTCCATCCAGAAGTTGAACACAGCTTAGATGGAGATAAAATACTTAAAAACTTCCTATACGAAATATGTGAAGTAAGTGGAGATTGGACAACAAGTTCATTTATAGAAGATAAAATTGCAGAAATAAAGGCAAAAGTAGGAGATAAAAAAGCACTTTGCGCACTTAGTGGTGGAGTAGATTCATCAGTTGCAGCTGTATTGATGCATAGAGCAATAGGTGATAACTTGACTTGTATTTTCGTAGATCATGGACTACTTAGAAAAAATGAAGGAAATGATGTAGAAAGAATCTTTAGAGAAAAATTCAGCATGAATTTAATCAGAGTAAATGCAGAAGACAGATTCTTAGGAAAATTAAAGGGAGTAGTAGAGCCTGAAGCGAAGAGAAAAATAATCGGAGAAGAATTTATCAGAGTATTTGAAGAAGAATCTCATAAATTAGGAAGAATGGATTTCTTAGTTCAGGGAACTATATACCCAGATGTAGTGGAAAGTGGTCTTGGAGATTCTGCAACAATAAAATCTCACCATAACGTAGGTGGACTACCCGAGGATGTTGATTTTCAAGAAATAATAGAACCATTAAGAGAACTATTTAAAGATGAAGTAAGAAAGATAGGACTGGAACTTGGAATAGAAGAAAACTTGATATTTAGACACCCATTCCCAGGACCAGGTCTAGGAATAAGAGTAATAGGTGAAGTAACAAAAGAAAAATGCGATATTCTAAGAGAAGCAGATGCAGTATATATGGATGAACTTAGAAAAGCAGGTCTGTATAGAGAAATATGGCAGGCATTTGCAACACTTCCAGATGTAAAAACAGTAGGTGTAATGGGCGATGAAAGAACTTATGCGTACTTGGTAGGAATAAGAGCAGTAGCGTCAAGTGATGGAATGACTTCAGATTGGTATAAAATACCTTATGAAGTGCTAGAAAGAATAAGTAATAGAATAATCAATGAATGTGAAGGCGTAAATAGAGTCGTGTATGACATAACAAGTAAACCACCGGGAACAATAGAGTGGGAATAGAGCAGATTTTCTCATAAACGGCTTAAAATCAAGGTTTACAGCCTACCGAAATGAGCAACTGGGACAAAATTGGGTAAAGATTTCAAAAAGAATAATCTCAAGTATTGTTCAAAGTGGCTTTACAAATGAATACAAAAAAATAGACCGTAGCGTGAGTGTAGTGAACCCCAAAAGTTGGACACAACTTAGGAGGTTCACTTTTTATATGAAATTAACGTATGTAGATAAAGTAAAAATATACAAAGAAAGAAGAGAAGAAGGTATATCACTGAGGGAATTATCTTTAAAATGGAAAGTATATATTTCAACAGTAGAATATCTTATTCGCTTAGTAGATCAACATGGGCTGGATATTCTTAAACATGAATATCATTATTACTCTCCTGAATTTAAGGAGAAAGCTATGAAAAGAGTGCTTGTTTATCATGAATCTATTCATAGTGTATCGATAGATTTAGGGTTGTCTCGCCCAGGCACATTGTCTCGTTGGATTAAAGAATATAAAGAAAACGGATATAATGATGTTGAAAGGAAACGCAGACGACATGCCAAAGCAGACAAACAAACAGCTCGAGAAAGAAATCAAAATTCTAAAAAAGCAGAATGCAGAATTACGCAAGCAGAACGAGATGCTTACGATTCAGAGAGAATACGCAAAAAAATTGAATGCCTTAGTTTCAGAAAGAATAAACCGAGAAAACAAGAAATAGTACAGGTAGTGACTGAACTGAGGCAAGAACTTAAAAGGCCATTACAATTCATCTTAATGGCGATTAAAAAGAATTCATCACTGCCACAAATCACACGCTCAGATTATTACTATCATTATTCCCATAAAGATTCGGATTGGAAATATGAAGAAGTAATGAATGAAATCATTCACATCTTTTATAAACATAAATCACGTTATGGATATCGACGTATCACCCTAGCCTTAATGAAGGAAGGCTATTCTATAAATCATAAGGTTGTCCAGCGATTGATGAAAAGAATGGGATTAAAAGGTATTACACCAAGAACGAAATATAAGTCCTATAAGGGAGATATGAATGGTACAGTAAAGAATCAACTGCTTAAAAAAGTCGTTGATGAAGAAAAACATATTACCAAATATGAGAGAGTATTTAGGGTTGAAAGGATTAATAAGAAATGGACAACCGATGTTTCTGAATTCCATATAGCTGCTGGTAAATTATATCTATCTCCGATATTAGATATGTATAACGGAGAAATTATATCGTATGCTATTTCTAAAAATCCAAGCTTTAATCAAATACTAGAGATGTTAGATAAAGCCTTTAAGAAGTATTCTAATCTAGAGGGATTGATTTTTCATTCCGATCAAGGCTGGCAATATCAGATGGCACAATACCACAAGATATTAAAAGAACATGGTATTATACAATCCATGTCACGCAAAGGAAACTGTTTAGATAACTGTGTAATGGAAAACTTCTTTGGGAAGATGAAGAATGAAATGTTTTATGGACATGCGTATGAATTCAAGACATTAGAAGAATTACAGAGAGCTATGGAAGAGTACATAGATTACTACAACACAGAGAGAATAAAAGTCAAATTAAAAGGCTTAACTCCTTGCCAAGCAAGAAATCAAGCCTTATCATTTAATCATTAATTAATGTGTCCAAAAAATTGGGTTCACTGCAGAGTGCTTCGGTCTTTTTGTGTTTCTTTGAAAATAGATATCTGATATAAAGTTTAGTTAGATAAACTATAATTTTTTGTCATAAAAGTTTTTGCTGCTCATCACTTTAATGATCCAGTATTTCCAGAAGATATTATATTCACGGTTTAGTGTCTATTTTTATATCTTTTCTGAATTACTTATCTTCTTTAAATGCACCTTGTTTATAACTATATGAAAGTGCTTCTTCTACAGCATTGATAATATCAAAAGTAAAATCTTTCTTTTTAATTTCTAATGCACTAAGCATTTTTTTGTTTTTTCTAAAAGTTTTATATAAAATCTTCTTATCTTCATCATTCAAATCAATTTTATAAAGAAGATTTGAAAGCGAAATAATTAATGATTTAAAATCATTGCACAACATTTTATTTGATTTCCTACATTTCCAAAAAAGGAAATTATCAAATTCATTATCGCTAAACTTTGGCTGCAATCCCATTATTGGATTGACAAGTAATTGCGTGGACGACAGCATAAGATTAAGATATGTTCCAAGTTCATATTGTTGTGCTTCTGTCATAATATTATAATCAGTTCCAAAATTTTTTATCTTAATGACAGCATCTTTCAGCATTTTAGTTTCATTACCAACTCTAGCTACACGTTCGTTCAATTCAGCTATTGCAAGTTTATATGATTCAATATCACGATTACTAATAAGAGTGAAAATATTTTCGATTTTCTTCTTGTTTCTTGTGAACTTCCAAAACATTATACCACTTGTTATGATTGCAACACCAGCCATTGCCCAACCAACTGGTCCTGCAAGGGCAAGAAAAGCGTTTCCGGCAGTCATGCCACCTCCGCCAGCCGCAAGTGCTCCGCCACCGAGCCACGCTAATGCCGCATTCGTTGCAGCAGCACCACTTAATGAGGAAATGGCAGTTCCCGTAGAAGCAACTCCAAAGGTAGTTGCTATTCCCATAGCTGCTGTAGGACCGAGCGTAACTACTGCAGCACCCGCACCAATACCCGCAGCACCT
>JBDHVM010000113.1:0-5148 GCA_039809725.1 Peptostreptococcus sp. | reverse complement strand
AGTGAACTGTATTTTTCGTATATATTAATTCACTAACATTTGCACCCTCTAAAAGTGCACACGAAAAAACTGCCCCATCACAATTTGACTTTGATAGGTCACAACCTCGTAGATCAGCACTTTTCAAACTTGTATGTACTAAGCTTGAACCACTAAAGCTTACGTTTACAAAAACGCAATTGTCTAGGATAGAATAATCAAATTTCGATTTGGCAAAATCCACATCTGTAAATTCACTCCAAGAAAAATCTATCTCTCTAAAATCAACATTGCAAAGGTTTATATTTTCAAGCACTATATTTTTCATATCTATACGTTCTAAATTTGATTTGTTTAATTTCTTCTCATTTAACTCTTTGAAAAAGGCCTCGTAAGTTAATCTTCTCATAAAAAATCACTTCCTTTTTATGCCTATTGTTTTTAAATACACCTAAATATAGTCAAAATCTATTCTCTGTATTCATGGTTAAAAGTCTTAAGGTTCGGATGTACTATAATCTCATTCTCATTTGTATCCAGCTCAAGCAATGAAATATAATTATCAACCATCTTAGTTTCAGGCTTAATAGTAGAAATAAATACCCCAGTTCCAACAACTTCAGTATTAAATTCTCCCATCAATTCCGTCATACCCTTAATAGTTCCCCCACCTCTCATAAAGTCATCTATTATAATTACCTTACTGCCTGGCTTTAGAGATTTGCTTGGCAAACTCATAGTTTCTATCTTTGACGATGAACCCGTAACATAAGTCATACTAATAGTCGGACCTTCAGAAACTTTTGTATTTTTTCTGATAATAACAAGCGGTAGATTCATTGCCTTGGCAGTCATAAGTGCCATTGGAATTCCCTTAGTTTCCATAGTTACAACGTAGTCTACATCGCTATAATCTATATTTGATGCAAATATCTCTCCTATTTTATAAACAACATTAGGATCATATATCAAGTCAATTAGGTATAAAAATCCACCTGATAAAATTCTTCCTTCATCTTTGATCCTCTCACAAAGCTGTAGTAAAAACTCCTCGTTCTCTTCCTTTGAAGTTTTTGGAATGTATTTTACACCTCCAGCAGCACCAGAAATAGTAACAACTTTTCCTAGTTGCAGCTTTTCAAACACATTTTTTACTACTATTAAATCTTCACTAATAGTCGACTTTGCTGCATTGAACTGATTCATAAAATAACTTAACGTAAAAATCCTATTTGGATTGTCAGACAATATTTTTACTATAGCTCCTATTCTTTCGTTTCTTTTAAATTTATTATTCATTGTTCCTCCATAATTTTTACCAATGCCTTGAAATTAAAGCAATTTTAACAACTCAAAAATATCATAAAAATAAATGCTTTTATCTTTAAATATCAAGCATTTTATTTACATAAAAAGTTTTAATTACATCAACTACTCTCAATAATTGCAATTTATGGTATAATATAGGTTGTAGAATTTTATTAGACTATATAATTAAAACTGTGAACATTTATTTATTATAACATATATAACGTTCATGTTGTATAACTTTGTTCAAGTTTTATATAAATGAGAGGTGAAAATATATGAATGTACATTTTATTGGAATTGGCGGAATAAATATGAGTGCCCTAGCAGAAATTTGTATCAATAAAGGATACACAGTTTCTGGATCAGATATGCAGGAATCTTACTTGGTAGATCATCTTAGAAAGCTTGGTGCCACTATAAATATTGGTCAAAAAAAGGAAAATATTACAGATGATATAAATTTGATCGTATACACAGCTGCCATATCAGATGATAACGAAGAGTTTCAAGAAGCTAAGAGAAGAAACATTTTAATGATCAACAGAGCAGTTTTTCTTGGCCAAATAATGAGAGAATATAAAAATTCAATTGCAGTTTCTGGAACACATGGAAAAACTACAACTACAAGTATGCTGTCGACTATTTTCAGCGAAACTAATATGGACCCAACAATACTTGTCGGTGGCAATCTTAGTACTATAGGTGGAAATGTTAGAATAGGTGAATCAGATCACTTCATAACTGAAGCGTGTGAATATGTTGATAGTTTTCTAAACTTCAATCCGTTTATATCCATAGTTTTGAACATTGAAGAAGACCATTTAGACTATTTTTCAGGAATAGAAGAAATCAAAGCTTCTTTCAATAAATTTGGTAAATTACTCCCAGATAATGGATACTTTATTATCAATGGAGATAATGAAAATACAAAGGATATTGTATATGATGTAAATGCAAAGATAATTAAATTTGGTCAAAAACCTAATAATGACATAGTTATTTCAGAAATAATGTATAATGAAGATGGGTATGCCATCTTCAACCTAAAGTATGACGGAATAAACCTAGGAAAATTCGAACTGTCAGTATACGGATTACATAATATTTACAACGCTACAGCTGCCATTGCGGCTGCGATTGTATCAGATATTCCTATTGATGATATAAAGACATCTATAAAACAATATACTGGTGTTGGTAGAAGATTTGAGAAAAAAGGCAGTTACAATGGTGCTTTAATAATCGACGACTATGCACACCATCCTACAGAAATAAAAGCTACTTTATCAGCTGCGAAAACACTGAAAAAAAATAAGCTTTGGGTTGTTTTTCAACCACACACTTATTCTAGGACAAAATCGTTATTTGACGAATTTTCTGAAGCCTTTTACTCAGCTGATAAGGTAATAATAACCGATATTTATGCTGCAAGAGAAAAAGACCCTGGGGATATTCACTCAAAAGATTTGGTAAATAGGCTGTATCAAAACAATGTTGACGTAAAATATATCCAAACTTTTGAAGAAATCGTAACTTATTTAAAGGAAAACCTGTCTGAAAATGATCTATTAGTCACATGTGGAGCAGGCCCTATAAACAAAGTCGGAGAAAGTCTTCTTTAAAACGAGAGTATAATACTGTAAATAATGCTTAATGTATTTTCAGGTATTTAGTTTGGAATTTCGATATCATTACACAATAAGTTTATTTAATCGTAGCTTTGCTTGTTTGAATAACACAAAAAAAGAATAGAGGATACTATTATGAATACATCAAATCTTTATATATTTTTTTCATACGGGTTGTCTTTACAGTTTTTACTACTTTCTATTTTGTCTAAATTTAGATTAGCTGATTTAGGTGAAGGCTCCTTGGGTCTATCTTTCATAGTATTTGTACTTGGAATGGTTGCCATAGTCGAAAGAATACGCTCTGGCAAGGATAAGTTCGATATATTCGCAGTACATTTTCACTTAATCAGTATTTTTGGATTTGTAGGATGTATCATTCAACTAAAACATCTTATTTCGTTTACTTTGGCGATTTGCATTTTTTTGATTATAACTTGGTTGATACGTATCTTTTATATATTGGATAAAAATAACGTTTCAGATGAAATTCGTAAAGTTCTTGTTACAAAGCTAGTTTATTTCCCTGCACCAGTTGCTACTTTTTTGGTATTGGTAAACAAGATTTTTAACAACTCACCTCAACTGGATATTATAAAAATTGTATTTTATACTGTTGCAACAGTTGTGTTTTTTATATTTTCGTTTATAAGTTTGAAAAAAGCTCTTGTATAAAGCAACTATCAGAAAATACATAAAAAGTTATAAAAAACTCTATCTATATAGTTTTAATAAAACTGTATAGATAGAGTTCTTTTTTTATTTTTTAAATATATCATTACGTAGATAATTATATAAGTCTGGATACACTTCATAGTATGCATAACTGTCTCCACAGGTTACTTTAATAAAGTCTTTACCCATAGTTTGAATAGAAATATCCACTCCCGATTTATTCATTTTGATAGTATAGTTATCCTTTGTTCTACTAAATTCTTTTTCTGGTTGGATCTTTCCAACTTCTCTTTTATATAGGATTTTATATATTAGATCATCTTTGTTCCAAGGAAAAACACCCTTTTCATCATTTCCATGATATAATCTTATTCTACCAAGACCTTTATTACTCGTGATAAAATCCACAGAAGTATAAATCATTTTTCTATACATCGACTCAAAATCACTCTTCATATTAACTGGTACCTTGTATAATTCTTCTTTTTTATCAGTATATAATTTAAAGTAATCATAGTCCGTTTCAAATTTTATACCACCATCAGTATAGCCAGTATTTGTAGGTTTAAAATCACCATCAATTCTCCTAACTTTGACAAACATATCTACGGTTCTTTTTAAACTTTCAAGCGTTTCACCTTCGATTTTTATATTCTCTATTTCATCATCAGAAATATAAACTTTCTTACTGTCTTTAAATCTTTCTATTAGATCTTTTTTCATTTCTAAAGCTTTTCTTTGTTCAATACTTTTTTGGATAGCATTTTTTTCGCCACCTGTATCTATTGTAGTTACAACATTTTCAGTATGGCTTTGAATATACATTCGTGCAACTTTAAATGTGATAAAATAAATCAAAAAAAACGCAATCACCGCAAGAAAAACTAAAATAATTGTGTTAGGTCTTTTTTTCTTACTATCTCCCATTATTTCATCCTTCCTATTTTTTCATACATCGTATTTGCCAATGTTGCAAACTCATCTAGGCTCAGTGTTTCACCTCTTCTTTTTTCATCTATATTTGAGTCACTCAAAACAGCCTTAATATCCTCTTTTGTCATTATCTTCATGCTACTTAGAGAATTTAAGAGTGTTTTTCTCCTTTGTCCAAATGATGCCTTTACTATTTTGAAAAATATGTCTTCACTATTTACTTTATATTTTTTTTCTCTCCTTACCCTCAATCCAATTACTATTGAATCCACATTCGGCTGTGGCACAAACATATGTCTGGGAACTTTTGCGACAATATCTGTATCACAGTAATATTGCACCGCCACCGACAATGCACCGTATTCTTTTCCACCTGGCTTTGCGTTCATTCTCTCTGCAACTTCTTTTTGAACCATCACTACAATATCCGATACGTCAATCCCTTCTTCCAAAAATTTCATTATTATTGGTGTTGTAATGTAGTATGGTAGATTTGCTACTAGTTTTACAGATTTACCTGATAAATGTTCATCTATCAGCTTTTTTACGTCCGCTTTTATTATATCTTCATTTACCACTACTACATTATCAAACTCTGATAGAGTGTCTTTTAGTATCGGTA
>JBDHVM010000112.1:0-5194 GCA_039809725.1 Peptostreptococcus sp. | reverse complement strand
AAGAAATATAATGGTTCATCAAAGAGGAATATTAAGTATTTTGAAGATTTTATTGAAGAAATGCGTGTAGAAGGCGGTCATATTTATATTAACTATTTAGATGGTGAACCGACAGGATATATTTCTTATAGTATTTTAAAAGGTGTATTTATAACAAGGGAACTTTATTACTCAGAGTATTCATCTTTTGAATCTATGTTAAAATTCATCTTCAATCACAACACTCAATGTAATAAGGTTGAGATGACTTTGCCAGTTGATAGCCCTTTAATCAGAAAGTTGGATAATCCTAAGACAGATGTCTTTGAGATAAGACCTTTTATGATGGCAAGAATAATAAATTTAGAAAAATTTGTAGATCAGCTAGAGATATATGCAATTGCAGATTTTTGGGACAAGTTTGAAAATGTAGTTATAGAAATAGTTGATGATCAACTATTGAAAAATAACGGAAAATTTGAGTTTTACAAAGAAGCGGAATTTTTAAAAATCAAAAAAATATCAGATAAAGTTGATGCAGAGTTGTGTGTAAGTGACTGCAATATAAAAAGTACAATTGACTGTGAAATTTCTATGAGCATAAATGAAATTACTTCTGTGTTAATGTCATATGTTTCACTTGAAGAGGTATGCTATGAAAGCTCTCTTTATTCACAAAAATTAATAGATTTTGGAGAACATTTTAAAAATAAGAAATCTAATCACATATTAGAATACGTTTAAAATTAAATAGTTTAAAGAAATATATTTTCGCCTACAATCAAATAATAGATAAGCGATTGTTGATTGGAGACGAAAATGAGAAGATATGGTTTATTAATTTTAATAGTTAGTCTTTTTTTAGGATTTTTAGATTTTCGCAGAGATATACTTAATAAAAATATAGAAGAAACTTCAGAGAAAAACTTTGAGGTTTCTTCTGTTGTAAAAAATATAGTTGAAAGCGAAAACACTCTTCAATATTATATTGGAGATTCTCTTTTTGTATATTATAAAAGTAAACAGAATAGGAATAATGAAGATATAAAAATTGGTGATAAAGTTATAGTTAGATATATTTCAAAAGATATGGAAAAATTGTATATTAAAGAGTTCAATTATGGAAGGCATTTAAAGAGTAAGGGAATAAAAAAATATGGAAATATAACGGGTATAAGTGTAATCGGCAAGAACAAATTTTATTATCTTATAGGGCTTATTAAGACAAAAGTTATTGAAATAAATAGGTTTCTATATAAAGAAAAATCGGATATAATAAATGCAATCGTCATCGGCGACAAATCGGGATTAAAACGGGATGTGAAATATATTTTCTCTGATTCAGGAACAAGTCATATAATGGCAGTTTCAGGTATTCATATATCAGTGATTATTGGCTTTATGGCAGTTTTTCTAGGTAAGGTAAATAGCGTAAGGAGATTGATTTTAATTTCAGGTATTCTATTGCTTTACAACGCTATTGTTTGCGGTGGAGCGTCAATTTTAAGAGCAACTTTGCTATATATATTGATTGTAACCTCTTCATTTATCGACAAAAAAGCGGATATAATAAATATGCTCTCAATAATTGCAAGTGTTCTGATTATAAAAAACAAATATATAATATATAATATATCGTTTCAGCTTAGCTTTTTGTCGTTGGCCTCGATTGTGATATTTAATAAATATATAAAGTATTTGATCGTTGGAAAAAGCATAATATCTGATAGAACAATAACGAGTGGCATAAGGGAGATTATCTTCACAAGTATTTCAGCGAATATTTTTACGATACCTATAGTGATTTACTATTTTAAGGAGACATCCCTTGTGTCTGTGATTGGAAATATTATTGCTGTACCAATAGTTGGTATGATAATAATTTTGGATATACTTTCGGTAATAATTTTTAAAGTAAGCCTTAACTTATCGGTTATGATTTCATCGGTGGAAGATAGCTTGATATATGTAATGATAGAAAGTTTAAAAAAAGTAGGAGGATTTGGAGTACATAATTTTGAGGTAAGAAACCCAAATATACATCTAATGATATTTTATTATATGATTATTGTTTTTACTGCACTATACTTAGAGTACTTTTTTATAAAGAAAAATTCTTTGTAAGGAAAAAATGTGTGCAGTGTGATATAATTGAAAGATATTAATTGGAGGTAGAGATGGAGAGACAGGAATTAATTAATAAGATTGATAAAAGAGAATTGAAAAAAATATATTTGTTGTATGGTAAGGAAACTTTTTTAATAGAAGAAATACAAAGTAGGTTTAAAACAATAATTAATCCAGCTATGGAAGACTTTAACCTGTCAATAATAGATGGAAAAGAAACTTCGATAGATGAGATTAGGACGACGGTTGAAACGCTGCCTTTTATGTCAGAGAAGCGTCTGGTAATAATAAAAGATTTTGAACTTTTTAAGGGTAAGTCAAAGAACTTTTCAGAAACCGACGAAAAAGAATTACTTTTTTTGTTAGAAAACATTGCTGAAACTACACTACTTGTTTTTATTTTAATAGGTGATGTGGATAAGAAAAAAAAGATTTACAAAACTGTTGAGAAGTTTGGCGATATATGTGAGTTAAAAAAATTAGAGGATATGCCTTTACTTTCGTGGTGTCGGGAACAATTTGAAAATAGAGAAGTCGAGATAGCAAACTCTGATATTGCATATTTTATTGAGATAAGTAGCTATAGAGATAGGACATCAGAAATGACTCTTTCAGATTTGAAAAATGAAATCACAAAGTTGAGTTCATATGTTGGGATTAGAAATAAAATCACAAAAAAAGAGATAGATGAACTTTTAAGTGTAAAAAGTGAAAATGATATTTTTAAGTTAATTGATATGATAGGTAGTAAAAACTCTAAAAGGGCTTTAAAGATATTAAATGATATGCTGGATGAAGGGGAATCTGTGCTAGGTATATTTTCAATGCTTTCTAAGCAGTTTAACCAAATACTTCAGGTAAGTGTATTAAAACAGGAGAGGATGCCTCAGAATTTGATAATTAGTACTTTGAAGATACATCCATATAGATTTAATAAAATATACAGACAGACAAAAAACTATAATAATAGTGGAATATTGAGTATTATAAATTATATATCAGATTCAGACTATAAAATAAAGCAAGGGCTATTAAACGATCGTCTTGCGGCTGAAATATTTGTAGCAAAATACTGTAATTAGGCTGTAGTGACATTGATAAAATATAATATAAAAAAGTATAATAAATATAAAAGAAGGCTTCCCAAATTGGAAAGCCTTCTTTTATCTAGTATTTTCAAACGTTTGACACACAAGATATTATCTATACATTGCGTAGTCACAATTTCAAATGATACCCGTCGATACCATATTGTTTAACATAATTAAGCGTTTAAAGAGTTTAATTTGTTAGCTAGTTTTGAAACCTTTCTATCAGCAGCATTCTTATGAATAGTACCCTTAGAAGCAACTTGATAAATTTTCTTCTGAGCTGACTGGAACTTTGCTGTAGCTTCGTCCTTATTTCCAGCGGCTACGGCTTCATCAAATCTTTTTATAGCAGTCTTTATTTGAGACTTTCTAACTCTATTTAAAGCTGTTTTCTTTTCAATTACACCGATTCTTTTCTTCGCAGACTTAATATTTGCCATATATTTCACCTCCCTATAAATGTTCTGATTTCATAATCAACATACATTATTTTAACAGAAGTAAATGTAAAAATCAAGTTAAAAATTCATTTTTATTAAAAAAAAGATTATTTTAATTTCTTATCTTTACTATGGTTTACTTTTAAAGTAGAATATAGTATGAGAATTTATGTAATTTTATAAAAGTAAGGAGGAGTTTAGTTGGAAAATAGACAGAATAGAACGAGGAATTTCAGCATTATTGCACATATAGATCATGGAAAATCAACTCTTGCAGATAGATTGATACAAAATACAGGATTGGTATCTGAAAGAGAAATGAAGTCACAGCTTCTTGACAATATGGACTTGGAGAGAGAAAGAGGAATAACAATAAAACTTCAAAATGTAAGGCTAGAGTATAAAGCGAATGATGGTGAGGTATATCATTTGAATTTGATAGATACTCCAGGTCATGTAGACTTTAACTATGAAGTTTCAAGAAGTTTGGCAGCTTGTGAAGGGGCATTACTTGTCGTTGATGCGGCTCAAGGTGTAGAGGCTCAGACTCTTGCGAATGTATACTTGGCATTAGAGCAAGACCTAGAGATACTACCAGTAATAAATAAAATTGATTTGCCTAGCGCAAGGCCTGAATATGTCAAGACTGAAATAGAAGATTTAATAGGCATCGACTGCTCAGAAGCGCCTCTGATTTCGGCAAAAAACAATATAAATACAGAGGATGTACTAGAAGCTATAGTAAAGCACGTACCACCTCCAATAGGGGACTCTTCAGCACCTTTAAAAGCACTTATATTTGATTCTTACTATGACGCATACAAGGGAGTAGTGGCTTATGTAAGAGTATTTGAAGGTACGGTAAAAAAAGGTATGGTAATAGAGATGATGAACAGCAAAAAGAAATTTGAGGTGACTGAGGTAGGTGTTATGGCACCAAATGCAACAGAGCTTCCTGATTTAACTGCTGGAGATGTTGGATATATTGCTGCAAGTATAAAAGATATAAGAAGCTGTAGAGTTGGTGATACAATTACAGATTCGGAAAACAAAACTGAAAAGGCATTACCTGGATATAAAAAGGTAACTCCAATGGTTTATTGTGGAATTTATCCTGGTGAAGGAGAAAAGTATGAAAATGTAAGAGATGCCCTTGAAAAATTACAAATTAATGATGCTGCCTTAGAGTTTGAGTCAGAATCATCTGCTGCTTTAGGGTTTGGGTTCAGATGTGGTTTTCTTGGATTGTTACACATGGAGATCATACAGGAAAGGCTAGAGAGAGAGTTTGATTTGAACATTATCACAACAGCACCATCTGTAATATATAGAGTTACAAAACTTGATGATGAAATCCTAATGATACAAAATCCTGCGAATTTACCTGCTCCTACTGAGATAAGAATGATAGAAGAACCAATTGTAAATGGCGATATAATTGTTCCTAAAGAGTATGTAGGTGTTGAAATGGAACTTTGTCAAGAAAGACGTGGAACAATGAAAGATATGGAATATATAGATGATTTGAGGGTTATGCTTCACTATGAGCTACCTCTA
>JBDHVM010000111.1:0-5220 GCA_039809725.1 Peptostreptococcus sp. | reverse complement strand
CTTCTATTATTTCGTCTGCGCTAATATAACGCCCCATATTCATTTTCCAGGTGTCTCTATTATGGCAAAATCTACATCTAAGCGAGCAACCCTGCGTAAAAACAACGTATCGGATGCCCGGTCCATCGAGCGTGCCGAAAGTTTCGATTGAGTGAATTACTCCACTAACCATAATATCAACCTCCTTAGTGTTGTGTGTTTTACTAAGCCATTCTGCTGTGGAAAGTTCTATTTATTACGTCTAACTGTTGTTCTCTAGTCAATTTGATGAAGTTTACTGCATATCCAGATACTCTGATTGTAAGCTGTGGATATTCTTCAGGTCTTTCCATTGCATCTTCTAAAGTCTTTTTGTCAAATACATTTACGTTTAAGTGTTGTGCATTTTGCATAAAATATCCATCCATCATAGCTGATAGGTTTCTAACTCTTTCTTCATCAGATTTTCCAAGAGCCTGAGGCACTATAGAGAAGGTATTTGATATACCGTCTTGTGATTCAGTGTATGGAAGTTTTGCTACTGAAGATAGTGATGCTAATGCTCCCTGTGAATCTCTACCATGCATTGGGTTTGCACCTGGTGCAAAAGGTTCACCAGCTCTTCTACCATCTGGAGTGTTTCCAGTTTTCTTTCCGTAAACAACATTTGATGTAATTGTAAGAACTGACTGTGTATGTGTTGCATTTCTATAAGTTTTATGTTTTCTGATTTTTTCCATAAATCCTTTTACAAGGTCTACAGCGATTAAATCTACACGATCATCATTGTTTCCATACATTGGAAATTCGCCTTCAGTTTCAAAGTCAACTACTATACCATTTTCATTTCTAATAGGTTTAACTTTGGCAAATTTAATTGCTGAAAGTGAATCGGCACAAACAGAAAGTCCTGCGATACCGCAAGCCATAGTTCTATAAACTTCCATATCGTGAAGTGCCATTTCCAAAGACTCATATGAATATTTGTCGTGCATAAAATGTATGATATTTAGAGTATTAACATAAAGTCCTGCCAACCACTCTGAATATTCTTCAAATCTTTCTTTTACTTGATCATAGTCAAGAACATCTCCTTTAAGAGGTTCGTTTGCTGGGCCTACCTGTGCACCTGATTTTTCATCGATTCCACCGTTTATTGCATAAAGAAGTGTCTTAGCAAGGTTTACTCTAGCGCCGAAGAACTGCATTTGCTTACCAACTCTCATTGCAGATACACAACAAGCAATTCCGTAGTCATCTCCAGTAAATTCTTGCATTAAATCATCGTTTTCGTACTGAACTGAACTAGTATCTATAGATACCTTTGAACAAAAATCTTTGAATCCTTTTGGTAGCTTTGTAGACCAAAGAACTGTTAGATTTGGTTCTGGCGATGCACCTAGAGTGTATAGAGTGTTAAGCATTCTAAATGAATTCTTCGTTACATAAGTTCTTCCGTCTGCATTCATTCCACCGATTGCTTCAGTAACCCAAGTTGGATCTCCAGAGAATAGGTCATTGTAATCCTGAGTTCTTAAGAATTTTACAAGTCTTAATTTCATTACGAAGTGATCCATGATTTCCTGTGCGTCTTTTTCAGTTATTACGCCATTTTTTAAATCTCTTTCAAAGTAAATATCTAGGAAACTAGACGTTCTACCAAGTGACATTGCAGCACCATTTTGATCTTTGATAGCTGCTAGATAACCAAAGTATAACCACTGAACAGCTTCTTGAGCATTTGTTGCAGGTACAGATATATCAAAGCCATATGATTTTGCCATATTTTTAAGTCTATCAAGTGCAACTATTTGTTCAGAAATTTCTTCCCTAAGTCTTATTACTTCTTCTGTCATAGGTCTATTTGCAAGAGAAAGCTTTTCTAATTTTTTCTTTTCTATAAGGAAGTCAACCCCGTAAAGAGCAACTCTTCTATAGTCACCGATTATTCTACCTCTACCATAGGCATCAGGAAGACCAGTGATGATTCCAGACTTTCTAGAAGCTTTCATTTCATCAGTATAAGCATCAAAAACACCTTGGTTATGTGTTTTTCTATATTTTGTAAATATTTCTTTTATTTTAGGGTTTAGAGTATACCCGTAAGATTCGCAAGCAGTTTCAACCATTCTGATACCACCATATGGCATTACAGCTCTTTTTAGTGGAGCGTCTGTCTGAAGACCTACTATTTTTTCTATATCCTTATTTATATATCCAGGTTCATAAGCATCTATTTCTGATATTGTGTCAACATCAACATCTAGAGTACCGCCATTATCTCTTTCTTTTTTGAATAAAAACGAAAGCTGATCCCAAAGTTTCTTTGTATCATCAGTTGCAGTTTCTAAGAAAGAAGAGTCTCCTTCATAAGGCGTGTAGTTTAAGTTTATGAAATCGTGAACGTCAACATTTTCAGCCCAATTACCTTTTTTAAAATTATTCCAAGCAGTCATTTAATACCTCCGTATAAAAATAATAATTAAATAAATTGTTTTAAAATAGAAAGTTGATTTTAATTATCAACTATATATATAATAACATAATTGTATACAAAGTACAATATGCGTTTTAACTAAATGTGTAATAAGATTACAAATTGTGTAAAAAAAGTATTAATCTATATTTCTAATCCGTAGTGATCAGAGAAGTACTCCAAAAACTTTTTTTCTGTTGGAGTAAAAGTTTTTTTATTAGATATTACAAAATAGAATTTTCTTGCAAATTGAAGACCATTAATTTTGTAAGCGCTAATTTTACCAGCTTTAACTAAATCCCTAACCGAGCGTTCAGATACAAAAGATGCACCAAGACCAGCTAAAACCATTTCAATTATTGCACTGTTTGACTCAACATTTGCACGTATATTCAAATTTGAGTAGGGAAGTTCAGAATCGTTTAGCGTTTTTATTATCACGTTTCTTGTTCCAGAGCCTTCTTTCCTCATTATAAATGTAAGTTTTTTAAGATCATCAATGTCTAATGTCTTATTATTCAATCCGACTTTACATTCCTTCGGGCAAATTAAAACCAATTCATCGTCTAATAAATCATAAAAACTAACGTTTGGATGTTTTGACTTAGAGCCTACGATACCAAAAGTTGCTCTTTCGCTTAATATTTCAGGTATAACTAGGTTTGAATCACTGTGGTTTATCGTAAAAGTTATATTTGGGTATATTTCACAGAAGTTATTCAAAAAAGATGGTAAAATATACGCTTCTGGAATAGAACTGCAAACAATATTTATACTGCCTTCGATTCTACCAGAGTATTCTTTTAAGTCATAAACAGCCTTCTTGCAATCATTTAATATTGTAATTGCATGGTTGTACAGTATTTTTCCAGAATCGGTAAGGTTTATAAGTTTGTTATTTCGATTGAAAAGGACCGTTTGCATTTCATTTTCTAGATTTTGTATATGAGAACTGACTGTAGGTTGTGTTAGAAAAAGCTCTCTAGCTGCTTTTGAAAAGCTTTTGTGTTTTGCCACTGCCACAAATACTTCGAGTTGTTTAATATCCATATTGGCCTCCTAAAATAATGATAAATAGATTATACTACAAAAATGTGTAAAATGGAGCAATAGTTTATATTTTATCAGACTGTATATTAAAACAAGCGAAAGGAAAGTACGGATTAAAGTGAATATTAATATAAAAAAAAAGATAATCGTTCATGAATTATAGGTTTATTGTAGATATTATTGGAAAAAGTTTACTTTTCAAAAAATCGAAAAAAATAAAAAAAATAAAAACCATGCTAGAAACATAAGTTTCTTCATGGTTTTTTAACAAGTGCCGCTGGCCGGGGTCGAACCGGCACGATATTGCTATCGCAGGATTTTGAGTCCTGTGCGTCTGCCAATTCCGCCACAGCGGCATAACGCACTTCTTTAGTACATTAGTTATTGTACCATATAACTAAATGAAAAACAAGCAAAAATTAATAAATAATATAAAAATATTAAGTATGGTTTTGTGGTATAATTTTAAGTGTTTGGAGTATTATTTTTATTAAATAAAAATAAAAATAATATAATTATTAAGAGTAATTAGTAACAGTGGACATAAAAAATAATACTAGAGATATAATATATTGAGGAGATTTGGATATGGAAAACAATGATAAAACCATGTTGTTAATAGATGGAAACTCTATAATAAATAGAGCTTTTTTTGCACTTCCACCAATGGATAATGGTGAAGGTTTACAGACAAATGCTGTATATGGATTTCTAACGATGATGTTTAAAATGATAAAGGAATACAAGCCTTCCCATATTTCAGTAGCATTTGACTTGAAAGCACCTACTTTTAGACACTTACAGTACGAAGATTACAAGGCAGGAAGAAAAAAAATGCCCGATGAACTTGCTATGCAAATTGAGCCTTTAAAGGAAATATTAGACGTAATGGATATTAATAGGCAAGAACTCGAAGGCTTTGAAGCTGATGATATTTTAGGTACGATTTCTCTTGATGCGCAAAAAGAGGGTTATAAAGTTTATGTAGTTACTGGAGATAGAGATGCAATTCAACTTGCTTCTGATTGTACAACGGTATTAATAACAAAAAAGGGAATTTCGGAAATAGAAAAATATGATATAGATGGGGTGAAAGAAAGATATAATTTAACTCCTGATCAATTTATTGATTTAAAAGGATTGATGGGTGATAAATCAGATAATATTCCAGGAGTTCCTGGTGTTGGAGAAATAAAAGGGTTAAAGCTTCTTGAAGAATATGGCTCAGTTGAGGGTGTGCTGGCAAACATAGACAAACTTAAAGGTGCATTGAAAAAAAATATAGAAGAAAATCAAGAGTCAGCAATAAAAAGTAAAGAACTTGCTACTATTGTAAGGAATGTTCCTATAGACTACAGTTTTGATAGTTTGAAATTTGAGGATGCATCTACTGAAGATATAATTAAGGCTTTTACAAAATTGAGATTTACGAGTCTGATTGGAAGACTTTCTGAAATTTATGGAGAGTCTGAGAAAAAGTCAGAAGTTAAGGTTGAACAGTTGAAAGATTTTGAAGGCTTTGAGAAAAGAGCTATTGATAAAGGAAGTATTTTTATTAAGACTTTTTTTGAAAAAGGGAATATATTGGATAAGAATATTTTCAAAATATACTTTAGTTTTGACGGAGAAGAAATACTATATATAGAAGAAAAAGATATTGAAAAAGTAAAGATAGTTTTGGAAAATGAAGATATTGAAAAGATAGGGTACGAACT
>JBDHVM010000110.1:0-5223 GCA_039809725.1 Peptostreptococcus sp. | reverse complement strand
ATAAGTTGGAATAGCAATATAATACTCACTTAATCTATTACGAATCAGTTTAATAGAATTAGTTAAATTAGGTAAATTATTACTTACTTGAATCTCAGGTTTAACGTTTTCAAATTTCCAAATTATGGGCCAAAATCTTATTGTTTTATTTTTACCTTTAATATTTCTTGCTCTTATATCAATTGAATTACTTGAATCTTTTTTAGTTTTAAAATGTAATTTTACTTGAAATCCTTTACCAGTTTGAGCTTTACGTTTTTTAGATTGTTCAAAAGCATTATTCTTTGCAATAATAAATGATTTATATGCAGATTCAAAAACTTCATCTCTTATATGATGAAAATATTTAGGGTAATTTGCTAAAACATAAGATTTTTTAGTAAATTCACGATAATAACTATCTTTATGCTTACTATTTTTATTAAATTCAGAAACTAATTTATTATAAATAAATCTATGTGTTCCGAAAATATGATTTAATACTCTTTTTTGATCTGTTTTATTTTTTAATTTAATTTTTATAACTGAATTTGGCATAACTTTATTTTTATTACTTACTTGTTTTATAAGTATATTATCTTTAAATAAATCTTTATAATCTTTATAATACTTCTTATAATCTTTTTCAGCTTTTAATTTATTAGAACTAAAATGTTCTTGAATAGCGTCAAACCAAGAATTAGTATTTAATCTTTTATTTGATACTTCTAAAGGTTTCCAATGACTTTTAGACCAATCCCAAGTTTTAATTAAATCAGACATCTTACATATTATTATATATTAAATCAAAAATAAATTATATTCTATATATAAGATATCGTGAAATGTTAAATTAATATTCAGGTTTATTTTTTTAATTATTTGAAAAATTAAGTATTATTTAAAGATCTTTGTTTTTTTAATAGTCCAGCTCGTTTTCCATTTCTTCTGGCTACAAAAGAAGATACCATTTCTTCAAATCCATCATAGCTTCTTGGATTTATTATTTCTATACCTTCTATCTCCATGTCATTTTCTACAGATATTTTTTTAATTTCAACTGGATCTCCAATAAGTATAGGCTTTAGTATTCCCTCTTTATTCAGTCTTGATGCAGCACCAATTATTCTGATTTCTGTTCCTTCTGGTAAAACAATTTTAATGTTCTTGTCTTTAATTTGAGCTTTCAAACTTTCTATTAATTCCACTTTGCTTCCTCCATTTGTTTATTTTAACAACTCTTTCAATCCTTGACCTTCTGGATGTATTAGGATCTGAGTTATTGTTGGCATGTACTTTCTACTATCTCTAATTGAGCGATCTTTAAAACGTAAAAATAAATATGCTCCTGCTGTAAATAGTATTCCCGTGAAGAACGAATATACCTCTAATCCTTTTACAACGCCTATATTTTTAAGTATAAAGAAAGAGCTAATTGTACCAAACATAAGTGCTAAAAGCGGAATACCATAAGCAATTGATATTGCTTTCATAACGTTTATGTTATCCATACTTACTTCTACATAATCTCCAACTTTTGCACCTACTTCATTGTCTACTTCAACAACAATTTCCTGAGATTCACTTGACTTCGAACCGAAGCACTTTCCACAACTGGCTCACGCAGATTGTCTTTGCATTTTAAACTTCGCAGTTCTCTCATCAACAATTTCAACTATATAACCACTTTGGTTCATGTATTTACCTCCCTACTTAGAGTATCTGTTTATTATATCAATCAATTCATCAATCATTTCATCTTTATGCTCATCATCATTTTTTATAGTATTTGAAACACATCCGTTTATGTGATTTTTCAAAATGATTGTCCCAACAGCGTTTAGTGCAGACTTTGCAGCCGTTATTTGATTTAAAATATCGATACAATATCTTTCTTCTTCTACCATTCCTTGAATACCCTTTATTTGTCCCTCAATTCTATTAAGCCTTTTAATAAGTGCATTTTTATCATTTTTAGGATTTAATTTTTTATCGGTATTGTCATTTTTCGGAATCATAGTTTTCTCCTACTCTTCGCTATTAACTGTCACCTTTATCGACAGTTCTTCTAATTGCGTATCATCAGCTACTGAAGGTGCATTTGTCATTGGACAAACAGCATTTTGGTTTTTAGGGAACGCAATTACTTCTCTAATGTTTTCAGCACCCGCTAATAACATAACAAGCCTATCCAACCCAAAGGCAATTCCACCATGAGGTGGGGTACCAAACTTAAATGCATCAATTAAAAACCCGAACTTATTATACGCTTCTTCATCGCTAAATCCAAGCATTTTAAACATATTTTTTTGAACCTCTGAGTCAGAAATTCTAATAGATCCTCCACCAATTTCATATCCGTTTAAAACAATATCATATGCTTTTGCTCTTAAACTAAGTTTATCATCAGAAGATAACTTATCTAAATCTTCATCCATTGGAGAAGTAAACGGATGATGTTTTGCAACAAATCTACCATTTTCTTCGTCTTCCTCAAAAATAGGAAATTCTGTCACCCAAAGTAGATTGAATTTTGACTTATCCACTAAATTCATTTTCTCTGCAACAGCTATTCTTACTTGCCCTAGGGCGTCAAAAACAACTTGATCTTTGTCAGCTACAAAAAGCAGTAAATCCCCAATATTTGCATCCATTTCACTTTTTATTTTTTCTAAGTCTTCTTCACTGAAAAACTTTGCAATAGGTGAAACAATTCCTTCTTCTGTTATTTTCATCCATGCCAAACCTTTTGCCTTATATGTTTTTGCATGGTCTTCTAAATGCGAGATACCTTTTCTAGTAAAAGTTTCTGCACCTGATATAACATTTATTCCCCTTACAGAGAAACCATCTTTTGCACAATCAGAAAATACCTTAAATCCACAGTCTTTTACTGCATTTGAAATATTTACAAACTCAAGACCATATCTCGTATCAGGTTTGTCTGAACCAAATCTATCCATCGCTTCAGCGTAAGTAATTCTTGGTAGAGGTGTATTTATCTCTAAATTTTTAACTTCTTTAAATATTCTCTTTAACAGACCTTCCATCATAGACATAACATCATTCTCTTCAACAAATGACATTTCACAGTCTATTTGCGTAAACTCAGGTTGTCTATCCGCTCTTAAATCTTCATCTCTAAAACATTTTACTATTTGGAAATACCTGTCCATTCCACTCACCATAAGAAGTTGCTTGTAAAGTTGTGGTGACTGTGGCAAAGCGTAGAACTTTCCCTCATTTACCCTAGATGGAACTAGGTAATCCCTTGCACCTTCTGGTGTAGGTTTTACCAAGAAAGGAGTCTCTATTTCACAAAAATAATTATCACTTAGGTAATTTCTAGTAATATTTGCTACTTTATGTCTAAGCATCAAGTTTTTCTGCATTTTAGGTTTTCTAAGGTCAAGATATCTGTATTTTAATCTCAGAGACTCACTTACTTCGTCATCATCCTTTATATATATCGGAGGAGTTTCAGATTCATTTAAAACTCTTAACTCTTTTGCAAAAACTTCCACATCACCAGTATCCATAGATGAATTTTTTGACTGTCGTTCAAACACATCACCTTTTACTGCAATTACATATTCACTGCCAAGTTTTTCAGCCTTTTCGAAAGCGTCCTTAGAAACTTCGCTATCAAATACTATTTGCGATATCCCACTTCTATCTCTTAAATCGACAAAAACAAGTCCACCAAGATTTCTCTTTTTTTGAACCCATCCCATCAATACCACTTCTTTACCTATTTCTGAAGATCTTAAGTCTCCTGCATAGCACGTTCTTTTTAGTCCTTTTAAATTATCCAACTTTTTACCTCCGATACCTATAAAACATTTTTTAATTCGTCAACAAGTTCAGTTATTTTTATGTTTTTTTGTTCACCAGTTTCCATATTTTTTAATGAAGCTTCATTGTTATTTAACTCATCATCACCAATCACAATAGTATATTTGGAATTTATCTTATTTGCGTATTTAAACTGTGCCTTTACACTTTTATCAAGGTGATCTTTATCTGCAGATATGCCATTATATCTTAATTCTCTAAGTATTCCAAACGCCTTTAGTTTTGCATTTTCACCGATAGTAATAATGAAAATATCCGTTTTGTGTGGATTCTTGATTTCTATTCCATTGGCATCTAAAGTTAATAGTAATCTCTCAATCCCCATACCAAAACCAATACCACTATATCCACTAGGTCCACCTATTTGTTCTACAAGACCGTCATATCTTCCACCACCACATACTGTAGACTGCGCACCTAAGTCATTTGAAATAATTTCAAATGCAGTTCTTTTGTAATAATCAAGTCCTCTGACTATCTTTTTGTCAACTTTATAATCTATATTCATCTCATCCAAGTAGCTTTTCAACACAGTGAAATGATCACTACAATCATCACAAAGATTGTCCGCCATCAAAGGAATATCTGTAATATTTTCCTGACAAGTCTTATTTTTACAATCTATAACCCTCATTGGATTTTTATCTTTTCTATCATTGCAAAGATCACATAATACTTCTGATTTTTCTGATAGGTATGCTTGAAGTTTTTCGTTGTAACTCGCTCTACAAACAGGACATCCAACTGAGTTTATTGATACCGATAAATCCTTTAAACCCAACTGCTTTAAATACTGCATTGCAAGACCAATTACTTCTGCATCCAGTGATGGAGTATCGCTACCTATAGCCTCAATTCCAAATTGGTGAAATTGTCTCTGTCTACCCGACTGTGGCCTTTCATACCTAAAGCAAGGTGTAATATAAAATAGTTTTGTGGGTTGAGGGTTTGCAAATAACTTATTTTCAATAAAAGCTCGTATAACTCCTGCTGTACCTTCTGGTTTTAGAGTTAAATCTCTATCTCCCCTATCCTTAAAAGTGTACATTTCCTTTTGAACTATATCCGTAGTATCACCAACACCTCTTTTAAACAATTCAGTATGTTCAAAAATCGGTGTTCTTATCTCCTCATATCCGTACAACGAGCATATTTCATAAAATTTTTCTTCCAAAAATTTCCATTTATACGCATCTGCTGGTATTATATCTTTTGTTCCTCTAGGCGCCTCTATCATCATTTTTCTCAACCTCCCTATACTTCTTATCAATCATCTCATCTATTCTATTGATATAGTGATCAATATTTTTCACATCATCTACTCTTTCAATTCTATTCTCTTTTTGATACACAAATTTTGATACAGAACCCGCCCCTATAACATAATTA
>JBDHVM010000109.1:0-5232 GCA_039809725.1 Peptostreptococcus sp. | reverse complement strand
ATAAATATTCAATACTATTTTTTAAATTGTTCAAAAATTCTAAAAAGTCATATTTAAATACTCAAAATTTCTGTATTTATTTTCATTTATTAAAAAATCCTATATAAAGGCTCAAAAACTTATATATAGGTTAAATCTACTCTATGTACAATAATTAACCTATTTTATTTTAAATATATCTTCTGGTGAACCACTTTTTTCTTCAACAGATTCTTCTTTAGAGTCAGAAAGCTCCTCAATAGTTTGCATATTCAAAGAGTTTTCTTCTCTTTCTTGAACATCTTCTAATACAGCCATTCTCATAGTACCTGTACCTTCAAAAGTGACAGGTGAATTTACCTGATTGAAACTATCTTTATCAGTATCAATGTTACTAAAAATTTCATCAACATTGTTCATTTCATCTTCTAAAAGTGACTTGAATTTAATTCTGAAAACCTTAAATTCTTTTACCAAAGATTCATACTCATTTCTGATTTCAACCACCTTGTTATTAGCCTTGTCAATCATCTGTTTAGCTTGTAATTCGGCTTCCTGAACAATAATTCTAGCCTTCTTGTTTGCAGCATTAGTAGTATCCTCTGCTGCACTTTGAGCAGTAATTAGAGTTTCCTTCAGAGTTTCTTCAATACTTGAGTACTTACTTAATTGATTTTTGTACATTTCAAGTTTTTCTTTAAGTGCCTCATTTTCCTTGAAAATTCCCTCAAAGTTTTCCTTTATTTCATCAAGAAATATATCTACCTCTTCCTCATTATACCCTCTAAAACCTTTTTTGAAATCTTTTGTCTCAATAACATCTGGTGTAATCATTTTTTCACTTCCTATACTATTTTTTTTATCTTAATTTTAATCTTACCCTTTTTAGTTATATTCCCGATTTCACTTAGGATAAATTTACCCTTTCTCCTAACTGAAATAATAGATGCTTCTTCTAGTATTTTTGACGCTTGTCCAATTTTCTTATAATTAACGGTTACAAAATCTGCATTTATCAATTTCATTGACTCTTGTCTCGAAATATTGTATGTGGCTGAAACAACAGCATCAAGCCTTGCTGAAGATACAGATATGACCTTTTCATCATATTCATTTTCCTTTTTTTGTAATTCACTTCTTGTGATCTCCTTAACCTTCACTCGATTAATTCCAACTTTATCATAATTTATTATAATATAATCACAAATATCTGAAGATACAATAACTTGGCAAAAACTCTCATGGACAAAAATGTCACCAATCTTTTCCCTCTTTATTCCTAAACCCATCAATGAACCTAAATAATCACGATGTGTCACACTCGAAAACTTAAAATTACCATCTATTTGCAAAAAACGTACTCCAGTGTCAACACTATTCCCATCCATGAAATAAGGATATACACACAAAATTGCTCTTTCTGAATCTCTTATACCTCCATCTACTTGAAAAGCTAATTCAGGCTCAGTATTCAGTATAGCAATTGCATTTTCAACCTCATAAGGATTTAGAAATTCAGTACTTTTCGGCTCATAGTATTTTAGTACCGATGCACATATATCAATTACACGATACATCTTTAACTTCAGCTCTTCTTCTCTTATGTGATTTGTTAGCTTAATTCTGTCCATGTCTATAAAAATCTTTCAATTAAATGACCTAAAATCGACAAAAAAACTATTGCTATCACAGGAGTAAAATCTAAAATCCCATTCATGTATCTTCCAAAAACACGCCTTACATTTCCTTCTATAGGGTGCGTAAATTCGTCAAGTATTTGGTATATTTTACTATCCTGAGCTCCAGGAAACCAAGATAACACGGTTTTTATAATAATTGCCCAAACAATAATTTGCATTAGATACTGCAATGCAATTTTTAAATTCAACATGTTTTAGTTCTCCTTACTTATTTTGCCAAGGAAGAACAGGCTTACTTTCAAGCTCTTTTTTAACATTTACGTCTACATCTACATTTTTAGGTGCTAAAATAAAAATAGATTTTGACACACCTTGAATGCTACCATCTAAAACATAAACGGCACCATTCATAAAATCAAAAATTGATTTCTTAATTTTATAATCAGACATCTTTTGCAAGTTAACAATTACTGTTTTTCTAAGTCTTAGGTGATCAGCAATAGTCGCAGCATCTTCATATGTCAAAGGATCAACAATTACAACCTTCATCTGGTTGTGTGTTTGATACTCATGCACTCTGTTTGAAGCGATACCACTTGAATATGGGAAGTCTCCTTCTTGATCATCTTCATAATCATCATATTTCTCATCGTAATCGTCATATCCATCTTCATAATCATCGTATGCATCGTACTCTTCATCAGATTTTTCATCCTCTACGATCATCCAATTTTTTAGCTTACTCATTTTATCCTTTATCCCTGCCATAATAAACCTCCTAGCAACATCATATTTATTTTAATTGTTATAATTTCTATTCCCAAATATTGAAGTTCCAACTCTTACAATCGTTGCACCTTCTTCAATTGCAATTTCAAAATCTTGACTCATACCCATTGATAGTTCTCTCATCTGAACATTTTTAATTTCAAGTCTTGAAATATTATCCGATAATTGTTTTAATTCCTTAAAAACACATCTTAACTCGTCTTCATCTACGTCAAACGGTGCCATAGTCATCAAACCTACAATCCTCACCATTTCAAACTGTTCGGTACATTCCTTGATGAAATCAATTACAGAATCCTTACTAAGACCATGTTTTGACTCTTCACCAGAAATATTTACCTGCACCAAACAATCAACAACTATATTGTGTTTTAGTGCATTTTTTTGAATTTCTCTTGCAAGTTCTATCCTATCTAACGAGTGAATTAATGACACTTTATCAATAATATATTTTACCTTATTTGTTTGAAGAGATCCAATCTGATGCCAATTCACATTCTTATCAATTATTTCATACTTTCTCTGTAACTCTTGAGGTTTGTTTTCACCAATATCTGTGATACCTTGAGAAATTGCTTCCTCAATAATATCAATATCCACCGTCTTGGTTACAGCAAGTAAAAGAACATCTGATGAATTTCTTCCAGACTTTTTTGCGGAGTCATCGATTTTTTTTCTAACATTACATATATTTTCAGAAATGCTATTCATTAACCCACCGCCTTATTTTTTTGTTAAATATTATTTAATTTGCATATGTATTGTAAATTGTATATATACATACTAATGTGCATAATATCACATATATCCTATTATATCAAAAACTTTCTTACTTGTATGTATTATTTTAAAATTTGTTTATTATAATTTAAATATTGTCTCGATTTCGTGTTTTTTTGATCTAGACATCAATTCCGAAACACCTTTTTGTGGATCTATTATTCCATTTATAACTTTATAAATGGTTTCCGTAATTGGCATTTCTACACCAATCTCTTTCGATTTTCTATATACTGCTTCAGTAGCTGTTATTCCTTCTACAACCATTTGTATTTCTTTTTTAGTTTCTTCCAGTGAATATCCCTTACCTATTAATATTCCAGCTCTTCTATTTCTAGAGTGCATACTCGTACATGTAACTATCAAATCTCCTATTCCAGATAACCCTGAAAAAGTCGACAATTCAGCTCCCAATGCAACCCCAAATCTGCTTATTTCTGTCAATCCCCTAGTCATTAACGCTGCTTTTGAATTGTCTCCAAATTCAAGACCGTCAAGTATACCCGCTCCAAATGCTATTATATTTTTTGTAGCACCACCGAGTTCAACTCCAATTAAATCTGTATTCGTGTATACTCTAAAATAACTATTCATAAAATAATCTTGAACTTTTTGTGACACCTCAAGACTTTTTGATGCTGCAACTACTGTAGTAGGAATTTTTTCAGATACTTCCTCCGCATGAGATGGCCCAGATAACATGCAGTAATTGTTATTTGGCAATTCTTCTTCGCATATTTCTGAGATCCTTTTTCCAGTTTGATTTTCTATCCCCTTTGCCACATTAACAACTATTTGTCCTTTAGTGATATAGGGTTGGATATCTTTACAAATGGACCTAACCTGTTGTGATGGCACACCAATCACTATCAATTCAGAATCTTGTATCGCAATTTTTAAATCCGAAGTAGACCTTATCTTGCTATCCAAAATTGCTTTTGGTAGATATTTTTTGTTTGTATGGCTTAAGTTTATTTCGTCGCATTGTTCTGATCTTCTAGACCAAATAATGACATCATTTTTATTGTCATTAAGAACCATTGCAAGTGCAGTCCCCCAACTTCCTGCACCCAAAACACACATCTTTGACATATTTTCACCTCACTGTACTAAGTTTATTACCCTATTTAATAAAAGACTGTGCTATGGCATTATGCTATAGGTACAGTCCAATATTTTAATATAATCATTTTTGATTAAACAAGGCTAATTTTTATTTTTCCTTGAATCTTTCTTTCTGAAATTGAGTCTATTTTCCTCACCTTTTGCTATTCTTATTATATTTTGTTTGTGCTTGTATATTACCGAGATAGAAAGCAAAATACATACCCATGCTCCACCATAGTCATTTTCCATAAACATCAAAATTGGAAATAGACACACTCCCAAAATCGATCCTAAAGAAACATACCTAGTTACCAATACTAATACCGTAAAAAATATCATACATGCAAGCGTAGGCAGTGGCGCAATAGCAAGCATACCACCATAAGTAGTAGCCACTCCTTTCCCACCTCTAAACTTTAAGAATATCGGCCAATTATGACCACAAACAACCGCAATAATAGAAATATACTTTGCTAGACTTACATCAATGTTTAGTTTTGAAGCAATAAATGCAGAAAGGAGAACAGCAATTGTACCTTTAAAGTAATCACCAATCAATGTGATTATTCCCGCTTTAATTCCAAAAGTTCTAAGAGCGTTTGTAGTACCCGCATTTTTTGACCCTTGAGTCCTAATATCTACACCAAAAATGTATTTACTAATCAGATATGAGCAAGAGATATTCCCTATTATGTATGATATTAGCAGAATAATAATATATACTAACATAAAAAATCCTCCTTGCTACCTCTTTTTCTGTACGTATTCAATTTTTATTGAAGTTCCTTCAAATCCGAAGTTTTCTCTTATTCTATTCTCCATATACCTAGTGTATGAAAAATGAGTAAGCTGCTTATCATTGATAAACAAAGTGAACGTCGGTGGTTTCACACCTGTTTGCGTACCGTAATAGATCTTTAATCTTCTTCCCTTATCA
>JBDHVM010000108.1:0-5243 GCA_039809725.1 Peptostreptococcus sp. | reverse complement strand
GTGGGATTGACGATTTGAAAAACGGAGAATTGGGACTTGAACCTAAAAAGTATCCTCACCCTATTTACAACAATGTTCTACCTCACATCGATGTTTTCTTAGATAACGGATATACAAAAGAAGAAATCAAGATGGTCGATGAAACGAAAAAGATTCTTTCTCTTGGGGATGATGTTGGGATAACAGCTACTTGTGTTAGAGTTCCTGTAATGAATTCTCATAGTGTTGAGATAAATGTCACACTAAAGAACGATACAACTGTTGAAAACCTAAGAGATGTTTTGAAAAATGCACCTGGAATTATTCTTGTAGATGATCCGCAAAACAACGAATATCCAATGCCCCTAAACTCAACTGGACACGACGAAGTTTATGTAGGTAGAGTAAGAAGAGACATCTCTCAGCCAAAAAGCTTCCATATTTGGTGTGTTGCTGATAACATCAGAAAAGGTGCAGCAAGCAATGCCGTTCAGATTGCTGAATTACTTGAATCAAAAAAATAGAAAAACGAATGGATCGAATTAAAAAAATAAAGTTCAATAAAATAGAATGAAATTTAATTGCTCGATCAATAAGGCAGAATAAAATTTAATTGCTTGATTAGTAAAATAGAATGATTTTTAAGAATAAATATGCTCAACAAACATATTACAATTACCTAGGAGGATAATAAAATGACAACATTATTTAATGGAGTAGCAACCGCATTGGCAACACCTATGAATTCAGACTTTACAGTAGACTATGACTCTTATAGAAAGCTTGTAAACTTCCAGCTTGAAAGCGGAATAAACGGACTTATTGTTTCAGGAACAACTGGAGAAGGATCTACACTTACTTCAGATGAAAAACTTGAACTACTTAGAATCGCAATAGAACTTAGAGGAGATAAATACAACTGTCCAATAATTCTTGGAACTGGCTCTAATAACACAATGGCTACAATTGAAAACACTAGACTTGCAAAAGAACACGGTGCTGATGCAGCTCTTATTGTAACACCATATTACAACAAAACTAGCCAAAAAGGACTGATTGCGCACTATTTTGCAATTGCCGATGCAGTTGATATACCAATAGTTCTTTATAACGTTCCTGGTAGAACTGGTATGACTATTCAACCTGAAACAGTTTGTGAGCTTGCAAAACACAAAAATATCGTTGCTCTTAAGGATGCAACAGGTGATATGAAATATATGGCAAAGACAAAAAAACTTCTAGGTAACGACAGTGATTTTATGCTTTTTAGTGGTGATGACGGTACATTTTTTGACTTTTTGGTATATGGTGGAAATGGTGTAATAAGCGTCGTTTCAAATTGTACTCCTAAGACATTTATAAATGTATACAAATTATTTAAAGCTGGTAGAGTAAGTGAATCAAGAGATGCACAGCAGGATCTAAATCCTTTTATTGCCACTTTATTCTCAGATGTAAGCCCTACTCCACTAAAAGCAGTGCTAAAGCACATGGATATCACTGAAGAGTATGTAAGGCTACCTTTGATACCTACTAATGATGAAGTGAGAAAAAATGTCGTTGATAACTACGACCAATGTGCAGAATTGGAGGCATCGCTATAATGAAAATATTACTTAGTGGATATGGCACTATGGGAAGAGTCGTAGAGGATTTGGCTCTTGAAAAAGGTCATGAAATAGTGGGAGTATTTTCCATTATGAAAATAGATAACTCTCCATACCCTGTATACGATGATGTGGATTCACTTCCAGAAGCTGATGTAATCATTGAGTTTGCTCATCCATCAAATGTATCTAAGCTATTGCTTAGTGCAGATGTTCATAAACTGCCTATAGTAGTTGCTACTACAGGAGAAAGAGAATATCTTCAAGAACTTATGAACAAATCATCGAAATTTGCACCTGTTTTCTTCAGTGCAAATATGAGCTATGGAGTTCATGTGTTTACAGAGCTTTTAAAATTTGTAACACCACTACTTTCAAGTAGTTTTGATATCGAGATAATAGAAAAACATCACAATAAAAAGGTAGATGCTCCAAGTGGAACTGCAATAAAATTGTTAGAAGCAATTCAATCTGTAAATCCAGAGTATTTTCCAATATTTGATAGATCAATCGGCGAGCACAAAAGGGATAAAAAAGAAATCGGAATGAGTGCAATTAGAGGCGGGACAATCGTTGGGGAGCATGATGTTATTTTTGCAGGTACTGATGAGGTAATCGAAATCAAACACAGTGCACAATCAAAGAGAATCTTCGCAGATGGCGCAATAAAAGCGGCAGAAAAAATATCTACTTTAGAACCTGGTTTTTATGATTTTCACACAATCTAAAGTATCCTGAAATACTGTAAATAATAATAAAAATAAATAATTCAATAATAAAGGGGAAATATAATGGAAAAAAACTTTTTATCATCACAAGAAATAATAAACTATATAGCAACATCTACAAAAACTACACCTGTAAAGGTATACATAAAGGGAAATCTAAAAAATATTAGTTTTCCTGAGGGTGTAAAAGATTTTGGTAGCGATTTTTCTAGAGTTCTTTTCACAGACCTTAAAATATGGTCTTCAGTGCTTGAAGCCAATAAAGATTTGATCGAGGACTATGTTGTTGAAAGTGATAGACGTAACAGTGCAATACCTCTAAAGGATCTATCTAATGTAAATGCACGTATAGAGCCAGGTGCATTTATCAGAGAACACGCAGTAATAAAAGATAATGCCGTAGTAATGATGGGCGCAGTAATTAATATCGGGGCTGTAGTAGGAGAAGGTACTATGATCGATATGGGCGCTGTACTTGGCGGTCGTGCCGAAACTGGTAAAAATGTCCACGTTGGTGCTGGTGCAGTTCTTGCTGGTGTTATTGAGCCTGCAAATGCAAATCCTGTTGTAGTTGAAGACAATGTACTGATCGGTGCAAATGCTGTCGTTTTAGAAGGTGTTAGAATTGGTGCAAACTCAGTAGTAGCTGCAGGCGCAATCGTTACTGAAGATGTACCTGCAGGTTCTGTAGTTGCTGGTGTTCCTGCAAGAGTGATCAAAAAAACAAGTGATGTACAAGGCGAAAAAATCAGCATAGTAGATGCATTAAGAAGTTTAGAATAGATACAAAAGCTCTACTGACAATTGGCAAAAAAATTGATCATACATTTGCTAATTTTTTAAAAAATAATCAAATGAACACATATTTTTGTGTTCACAATACAAGGAGACCATATGCAAATAACGACAATTGAACAACTAAAAAAATGGAGACGTCATATACACCAAAATCCCGAGCTTTCTCTAAAAGAATTTGAGACTGCTAAGTTTATTAGGGATGAACTTTCAAAACTAAATATTTCGTACGAAGTTGCAATGGATACAGGCACTATAGTATTTATTGATGCTGGCAGCAAACACTCAATTTTGTTGAGAGCTGACATTGATGCACTTCCTATAACTGAAGAAAATAATATAGGCTTTAAATCAAAGAATAATGGTGTTATGCACGCTTGTGGTCACGATGCTCATGCTACTATGTTACTTGGAGCTGTAAATGAATTAAATGAGCTAATCAAAGACGATAAGCTATCAGTCAATATTGTTGCAGTATTTCAACCTTCTGAAGAGTCTTTCGGCGGCGCAAATATGTTAGTAAAAAAATACGATTTTTCAAAGTTCAATATTTTAGGTGCATATGCTCTTCATATAAACCCTGATTATCCAGAGGGGAATCTGATAACAAGGGAAGGTCCCATAATGGCAAGTTGTAACGAATTTGAAATCAATATAAAAGGAAAATCTGCACATGTAGGAATCAGAGAGGAAGGCATAAATGCATTAAACGCTGCAGTTTCTGTCTACCAACAAATCCAGTCCATTCCCACGTATGACTTGGATAGTAAGCATACAAATATTATTCACACTGGCTTGTTAAACGCTGGAGAGGTGATGAACTCAGTACCTTCTAAATCACTTATGCAAGGTACTATAAGGACATATAATATGAATGACTTGGAAATATCAAAAAAACGTATGAAGGAAATTTGCGACGGTGTATCCATCTCATCAAGATGTGATATTAACCTTAAATTTAATGATGGCTACCCTCCCCTATTAAATTCGGCTTCACTTCTAAATAGAGTTGAACTAGCCACAAAAAATACTGGTATAAACTTTATTTTAAAAGATGAGCCATACCTATTGGGAGAAGACTTCTCTTTTTACGATACAATTGCTCCAATAAATTATTCCTTTATAGGAATACGAAACGAAGAACTTGGATATACAAGTGGTTTACACACTCCTACCCTTCAAATGAGAGAAGAAGCATTGGTATTTGGTGTAGATTATTTTGTACAGATAGCTCTTTCATACAACTAGATAGATCTAGATAGATCAAAAAATTCTATATATTTTTCCTTGTTAATAAATACAACGTTTGGTATATAGTAAAAAAAGAGTAGAAATAGATATAAATATAGATATAGATAAGGAGAATATGATGCTTTTTGGTGCATCATCAAAGATAAAATGAAAAATGCAACTTTAGAACTTGACTTGAATGCACTATACATCAATGCAAGAAATATTCTTAATAATACCGACGGCGGAGTAATTGCTACAGTTAAAAATGATGCATATCATTTCGGACTAAAAAAAGCTGTCGATACCTTTTATAAAGCTGGAATTCGAGCATTTGCTACTACTTCGATACGTGAATGTATTCAAATTCGTAGCTGGTATGACGATGTTACTATCATTTCCCTAAACCCTACAATAGAATTTAAGACTTTGAGAGAGTACAATATTAGTTGTGCTCTTTCAACGCTTGATTTCACAAAGAAACATTACAAGGAAATGCATGGAATTAAATGGCATTTGGAATGGGCTGGTAAAATGAGACGTTCTGGATGTAGATCAAAAAAAGAATTTTTTGAAGTCCTTGACTTCTGTAAATCACACAATATAATTGTTGAAGGGATTTGGACTCACTTTTCATGGGCAGATGAATTTGACGAAAATAAAACATATGAAGATGAGCGTTCTGTATTGATTGATGTTCAAAAAGAAGCTTGTTCTTCTTTTGATTTTAAATTCGTCCATGCTCAAAACAGTGCCTCATATTTAAGAGATGGTAAGTTTATCGATCATACACATGTAAGAGTTGGAATACTGCTATATGGTTGCCCTCCTTATGATGTTTCGTTAGATTACCTTCGCCATGCTGTGAGACTAAGTGCAACAGTTATATCAGTGAATAAACTTG
>JBDHVM010000107.1:0-5245 GCA_039809725.1 Peptostreptococcus sp. | reverse complement strand
TGCTTGAAAGAATACACCTGTACACCTTGTGGATTCAAACCCTTCATTACGTGCTTTATCGTTCCATCTTTTCCAGCAGCGTCCATAGCTTGAAAAATTATTAAAACACCTTCTTTGTCATTTGCGTAATATTTATCTTGAAGTTCGAACATCTCTTCTTGATTAGTCGCTAACTTTTCAATACCCTCTGACTTCGTTCCAAATCCATCTTTATCGTCAGTGTTATAGTCACTTAACTTAAAGCCATCTCCACTCTTAACTGCATACTTTTCTATGTTCATAGCTGTTCCTACCCTTCCATAAAAATATTATTACATACTCTAATTATAAGTCTGTTTTAGTTTTGTTTCAACAAAAAACGAAGTCAACATTTAAGTTGACTCCGTTTATTATCATTGTTAAATTAATTGTTTAAAAACTGTGACTAACTAAGTCTCTTTCTCTTTGACGGACAAGAACTACATTCTGACTCGCTCTTTCCTCCACCACAATTACAGCTACCTGTTTTTTTCACTTTTCTATAAGCTAAAACTGCTGCCACTATTATTACCGCCGCTACTATAATTGTTGATACTGTTCCTTCTCCCATTGTTAATCACCTCTTCTAACATAATTTACTTTTATTGTTATTTGAAAACTATTCCTATTTATTTTTATACCCAAAAACTTCAGTTTAAACGATAAATCTGATTTTTTATCTTCATATTCAATCAATAGCTAAAATGATCAGATCATCTGTTTACAATATAAGAACAGCCTTTCGTGTTATTTTTTTAGTTATTTTCAGAAACTGCTCTTTTAGACTCTATTGGAGCTTCTTTTGGCCTTCTAAATACCATATATAGTATAAATACTAGCACTGCACCCGCTATATATGTCCAAACTGTTGGAGCATTCTTCAATACGAAAACATTACCAAATTGGAAGGTAATAAGTGCAACTGCATATGCAAATAACAACTGATATATTACTGCAAGCCAAGTCCACTTCGCATCGTGCATTTCTTCTCTAATTGCCCCAACTGCTGCAAAACAAGGTATGCACAACTGATTGAATAACATAAAGCTAAGTGCCGAAACACTTGTAAATATTGTTGCCGCATATCTTATGATATTTGGATCGTCTCCTCCAACATCTCCTAATCCTGCAACAACTCCAAATGTTGATACAACAACTTCCTTCGCAACCAATCCTGTCATAGTAGCTACTGTAGATGCCCAATGACCAAATCCAAGAGGACTAAATATTGGAGATACAGTTCTACCAATTGCCTCTAAAATTGAATGGCTATCTTCTGAGAACTCAACAAACTCAAAATTAGTTGAAATATTTTTCAAGAACCAAATTACTATTGTAGCAAGAAGTATTATTGTTCCTGCTTTAACGATGAATGCCTTCACTCTATCCCAAGTCGTTCTCAATATGTTTATTGCAGTTGGAGTATGATACTCAGGCAACTCCATTACAAAAGGAGCTGGCTCACCTGCGAAGCTCTTAGTCTTCTTTAACATCACTCCAGATATAACAACTGCCAAAATGCCTGCAAAGTAGCATACTGGTGCGAACCACCAACCTTTAGCTCCTGCAAAAATCGACGCTGAAAAAAGTGCAATAATATCAGTTTTTGCTCCACAAGGCATAAAAGATGCAACTATTATAGTCATTTTTCTGTCATTTTCGTTTTCAATTGTTCTTGTAGCCATTATGCCTGGTACAGAACATCCCGTACCTATTAATATCGGAATAAATGACTTACCAGATAGACCAAATCTACGGAAAATTCTATCCAAAATAAAAGCTATTCTAGACATATAACCAACATCTTCTAAAATTGAAAGGAACAAATATAATGTAGCGATAATAGGAATAAATCCTAATACTCCACCAACACCACCTATTATACCGTCAACTACCAAACTTACAAGCCAAGGAGCTACCTTTGCAGCTTCCAAAAATCCCTTAGCATTATCACCTATCATTTTTCCAAAGAAATCGTCATTAACCCAGTCAGTTACAGGCCCTCCAACGAGTTTTACTGAAACATAATAAACACCAAAAATAATTAAAACAAATATTGGTATTGCTAAAAATCTATTTGTCATAATTCTATCTATTTTATCACTTGTCGTAAGTCCTACTCTTCCTTTTTTGACACTATGGCTGATAATTCCGGATATATATGTATATCTTGCATCTGTAATAATTCCCTCACCGTCATCATCAAATTCTGCCTCGGCTTTGACAATAATATCCTCTACATCTTTTCTTTCCATTGAAGATAAGCTTAGTGACTCTGTTGCCTTTTTATCTGCTTCGAAAAGCTTAATCGCATACCATCTTTTGTATTCAGAGTTTTGAATGCTGAAAACAGCTTTTTCTATTTCTTGGATATACTTTTCTGTTTCTTCATCAAATGACTCTATATGTGTATGCTTGTTTTTTGCTGTTTTTTGTGCAACTTCTATTAAGTTATCTATATTTTTATTTCTTAGAGCTGATATCTCAACTATTGGACAACCCAATTGGTCACTTAACATAGCTGCATTTATCTTATCTCCATTTTTTTCTACTATGTCCATCATATTTAATGCAATTACCATTGGTATTCCAAGTTCTGATAATTGTGTTGACAGATATAAATTTCTCTCAATATTTGATGCATCTACCACATTTACAATGACATCGGGTTTTTCGTTAATAAGATACTCTCTACTAACAACCTCTTCCAATGTATATGGCGAAAGAGAATATATCCCTGGTAAATCAGTTATATTAATCTCCTTATTTTTCTTATAGACTCCACCTTTTTTTTCTACTGTAACACCTGGCCAGTTTCCAACATACTGATTTGCTCCAGTTAAAGCATTAAACAACGTGGATTTACCACTGTTCGGATTTCCAGCTAATGCTATCGTTATCCCCATAATATTTCCCCCTTTATGTTCTTTTTGATTGCAATGATTTTGTATAAGTTATATAAGTTCTACTTCAATACATGAAGAATCTTCTTTTCTTAAAGAAAGCTCATAACCTCTTACAGTTAATTGAACAGGATCCCCCAACGGAGCTACCTTTCTGACAAATAACTCTGCATTTTTAGTTATCCCCATATCCATTATTCTTCTCTTTAGTGGTCCCGTACCATGTATTTTCTTAACTACATAGCTCTTTCCCACCTCTGCATCTTTTAATGTAAACATTCTACTTCCCCCATTTTTTATTTATATATTTGTAAATAGTATATATCACTTCTTTTGATAATGATAGTAAATATCATCAATAGTGCATAAAAAGTTCCCCTTTAAACTTACTCGGGGATAACTGATATTTTTTGTGATATATCCTTACCTATTCCAACTCTACTACCTTTAATATTTACGATAATATTTCCGTTATTCTCAGACACTACCATGATACTAGCACCTTCTACAAACCCCATGTTTGAAAGTTGCTTTCCCTGGTCTCCCTTTAATTTGACTTTCAATATTTTCATTGGCACACCTGATGGCGCAAATGTCAAGTTCATATAAATACCCTCCTCTTTTCGGTTGGCAATTATTGACTATATTGCCTACTGAAAGCCATTTTACAGCTTCTGTGAATCTTATTACATCAATTATATTATCTATGGACAAAGTGTTTTAAAACTCTTTTAAAATTGTCATAAAACTTTCTTTGATCTATATTGTAATAGCACAAAATACACATATTTTTTTATATGTATAAAGTATAAAACAATTTAATACATATGTCAATACAATATGATTGTTTTTATCTATTGATTTTTAATATCTATAATCAACTGATTATTATTTGATAAATAACCCCATTTTTACACAAAAAAAGATTACAAACTAATTATATTTTATTTGTAATCTTATTTGTAATCTTTTTTGCAAATAATGCATATAGACTATTTTATTATATCCCCAAGTATATTATTCCCTAGTTTAGTTAAATTTTCTTTTGAAAGACTTAACCCTAGTTTTATTACGGAATTATCAATGCTGGCACTATCAAGATTTACGTTAGGTGCCTTAAATTTTATATATACATTTTTCCCGTTTGTTTTTACTATTTCGCTGTCTTTTCCTATTGTTCCCTTTAATTTTCTACTAACAAGAGAATTCGGCAATTTTATTTTTCCTAGTTTTGCATTGTCAACGGTTAGTATTAGTATATTTTTTTCACTTTTCACCGACATATATACATCAATTTGAGACTTCCAAATACCTACCATTACAGGTGTTTTAACTACTAGGTGATTACCTTTTAGTGAGAATGCCATCTCCTGAATAGACGGATTTCCCGCTTGCGAAAGCGCATATTTTAATACCTTATTTAACATATCATTATCCAGATACACTATTGTCGACAGTTTATCGCCTTCTAATCTAATGTTTTTTACTATATCTTTATTTAACACAGCAGGATTCAAATTGTTTTCCACATGCCATAACCTCTGATCATTCTCAATGCTATCTGTTGGCTTTAATGCATAGCTTATCGAAAAAAGCGTGATGAAAAATAAAATAAATATTATTAAAATCGCCTTTAGCAATTTTTTCATAAAAATAACCCCCTAAGTTTATTCACGTGGTCTAAGTTTTTTACCATATTTTTTCTCGCTCATTACACGTATATCAAAATTATATCACAAATAGACCTAATCGTAAATTATTACCATATATCTGTTTGCAAATCATAGCATATATCTAATCTGTAATATTCTATAAAATAAAATCGCCATGCAGCGCATGACGATTTTTGTTGTGATTTAAAATTGTATTTAAATGTTACTACAATAAAATATATTATTATATTTTAGTACCATCCTCTAAGCTTCATTGCCTGAGCTACTTTCTTAACAGAGTACATATAAGCAGATTCTCTAACTGTTACATTGTATTCTTCTTTAATATCCCAAAGTGAGTTGAAAGCGTTAACCATTGCGATTTCTTCTTTTTCTTCAACTTCTTTTTCTGACCAGTAGTATCCGTAAAGGTTCTGTACCCATTCAAAGTAAGAAACTGTAACTCCACCAGCATTTGTTAAGATATCTGGAGTAAGAACTATTCCTCTTCTATTAAGAACTTCGTCACCTTCTGGAGTAGTAGGTCCATTTGCAGCTTCACAAACTAGTTTAGCTTTTATTTTTTCAGCTACCGCAGCATCAATTGAATTTTCAAGAGCAGCTGGTATAACTATATCAACATCGCTTCCCCAGAACTCGTCCATAGAGATC
>JBDHVM010000106.1:0-5313 GCA_039809725.1 Peptostreptococcus sp. | reverse complement strand
CATATTATTATTATTTATTTTTATATATTTATTTTTATTTTTTTTTATGTTTTTCTTTTTTTTTATGTTTTTTTATGATAACAAAGTCTAAAACGCTTATTTGCTCTTTTTTCGATGATAATAATATCTAAAAATGTTCATATGCTTTTTTTTATAATAATAAAGTCTAAAATGCTCATTTACTCTTTTTTTATGATAACAAAGTCTAAAAATGTTTATTTATTCTTTTTTTGGGATATTTTGATAATAAGGCAATCAAAATTGTTTGAAAAATACCAATAGATTTGCTATAATCAAGAAGAAATAAAATAATAAAATGATGAAATATCATCATTTATAAATAGCCTAATATATAGGAAGGAGAAAATTATGAGTTTATTAGTTTTTGGTCATAAAAATCCTGATACTGACTCTATCTGTTCAAGTATCGCAATGACAAATTTAAAAAAATCTCTGGGAATTGATGCAACAGCATGTTGTCTTGGAGAACTTAGAAAAGAAGCCGAATTTGTATTAAACTATTTTGGTGTAGAAAAACCAAAAATGATCACATCCGTAGATGAAGGTAGCCAATGTTGTTTGGTTGATCACAACGAATTTGGTCAAAGTGTAGATGGTCTTAAAGATGCTACAATAGTAGAAATTGTCGATCATCATAAATTAGGAGGTATAACAACTTCTTCACCTCTAACTGTAACGTTAAAGCCAGTAGGATGTACAAATACTATTATATATCAGCTTTATAAGGAAAATGGAGTTGAGATACCAAAGCCAATTGCTGGATTGATGCTTTCTGCTATATTATCTGATACATTGATATTTAGATCTCCTACAACAACACAGCAAGATATTGACGTTGCAAATGAACTTGCAAAAATAGCTGAAGTTGATTGTGAAGAATATGGAATGGAAATGTTTAAAGCTGGTACATCTCTTGATGGATACTCCATTCATGAGATAGTAAATATGGACTTCAAAGCTTTCGATATGGGTGGTAAAAACGTCGGAATAGGACAAGTAATGACACTTGACATAGAGTCTGTTTTGGAACAAAAAGAAAAATTCCTAGACTATATTAACGATTCTGAGTTCGATATGTTATACCTTGCGATTACTGATATTATCAATGAAGGTTCATACCTTCTTTACAAATCGCCTGAAGAGATTGTCGAAAATGCTTTTAAAGTTTCACCTGAACAAGGTGTATTTGTAAATGGTTTGGTATCAAGAAAAAAACAATTAGTACCTAATCTAACTCCTGAAGTCGAAAAATATTAATATTTCAAATCATATATACTCAGTGCTGAACTTGTATTGAAGTACTCTATGTATTTAAAATTTGATAACTAGTATTTATTCTAAATAAGGAAAATATGTACGTTTAAAGAAATCTCTAGATGTACAAATAAAATATTAATGAGGTGAAAAAATGGAAAATAATTATCCAGTAGTTACAATAGAAATGGAAAATGGTAGTATAATAAAGGCAGAACTTTACCCAAATATTGCGCCTAATACTGTTAAAAACTTTATATCACTTATTAAAAAAGGATACTATGATGGTTTGATATTCCATAGAGTTATAAATGGATTTATGATTCAAGGCGGATGCCCTCAAGGATCTGGAATGGGTGGCCCTGGATACTCAATCGGTGGTGAGTTTTCATCTAATGGATTCACTAATAATCTTAAGCATGAAAGAGGAGTTCTTTCTATGGCAAGGTCAATGAGTCCAAATTCTGCAGGTTCTCAATTCTTCATAATGCACAAAAACTCTCCTCATCTTGACGGACAGTATGCAAGTTTCGGTATAGTGGTTGAGGGTATAGAAGTTGTGGATGAAATCGCTGATACTAAAACTGGATATGGTGATAGACCAAAAAAAGATCAAAAAATTTCAAAAATGACAGTTGAAACATTTGGTGTAAAATACGACGAACCAGAAAAATGTTAATTACACAATTTTTAAATGTTGTAGGTAGATTATAGATTTATCGTAAAATTTATCTTTTCAAAAAAATAAGAGCCTTGCTGATTTAAGCTTGGCTCTATTTATTATCTGATTATACATCTTTATCTATTTTACTAGTTATACGATTCATTTTCCAGTAAATTTACAGCTTTACTTTCTCTAACATTAGCTATTTTATTTACTATCCAAACTATCAACACACAGAAAAATATAACTACGCCTGGAGGAAATAAACTAAATGGCTCTACATTTATCACACTTGGAAGTTCAATCAAATATGAGTAATTTCCATTTACTAAAATATTTACTATTAGTACTGATAAATTAAGTAACACAGTTGTTGAAATAATTTTCCCAATTTTTAGGCTCTGATGGTGGTATTTTACTATCATCAAAGAATTAAACAATAGGAAACAATGTGAAAATATAAAGTTTACAGTTGTTATATGTAATGGATAATACTTATCAAAATCACAAAAAATAAGGGCAATACTCGCACCGAATATTGATAGTAATGAAACATATCTAACAATATTGCTATCCTCTTTTTTAAATATCACTGCTAATGATATTACCAACATACTTACTCTACAATGGTAAAGTGGAAGTCCTTCAGATAAAAAATTCTTAGATGTGAAAAAGAACCAGCTTATCATACTACATTGTAATATTAAACTTGCGATAGCCGTATATCTCAGTATTTTTTTATTGTTTTTGAATTTATAAAACAAAACTATTGTCAACAAAAGTAGTGATATGCATGCAATCCTCATATCCATAGTTATTGCGAAATTCAAATCTGGCTTACTTCTCAAAAAATAATTTAACATAATCAATCCCTTTTCTAAATTATAATATAATTTCTCTACACTTTTATTTCAATTTAACTCAACAAAATAAATTGATAGTTTCAAGAATTAAATGAATTTTTTCCTTCAAAAATCTTCTACTTAAAATTTGTCTTTTTATAATATACAACTTTATCAAAAATATGTAAACAATCTTTTACAAAACTTAATAGAATCTTTATTTTTTACTTATTGAATTAATGTTTCTTAGGGATATTATGCTTATTTATATTTCAAAAAAATATTTAAAACTTTTGTAGTACATCATATAGTCATCAATATGTGCAAGTTCTCTTATAGAGTGCATTGCAAGGATTGGTATACCAACATCTATTATTGGAATCGGCAAATGTGATGACGTAACGGATCCTATCGTTGCACCACTTTTCTTATCAGATTTATTTGCAAATTCTTGATATTTAATATCGAATTTATTACAAATACCTTTATATACTGAAATTGAGTATGCGTCACTGGCATATGCCTTTCCTGCGTGAACCTTTATTGTTGGACCCTCTCCAATAATTGGCCTATTAGTCGGATCACTTTCTCCAGACTTATTTGGGTGTAAAGCATGGGCTAAATCGGCTGAAATCATAAAAGATGCCTCTAAGCTTCTCAGTGCGTCTTCCTTATTTTTTTTAAGTGCAAAACAGATTCTATCCATAATATTAGTTAACGTTCTTGAATCTGCACCCTCTTTTGAAATGCTCCCAACCTCTTCATGATTAAATATACTAACCATTCTTACACCATCAAAATTCGCATCTTCAATATCGGTAAGAGCAAGTAAACTTGCATGAACACTTGCAAGGTTGTCAAGTCTAGAACAGGATATAAACTGTCCGTTTTCCCCTATTATACTTCCCTTTTCATATTCGTATAAAAATAAGTCATAATCAAGTATATCCCCTAAAGACACTTCCATTTCATAGCTTTCCTTCAATTGCTTTTGTATCAATTTTTTTACATAACGCTCAGTTTCAAGCTTTTCTCCCGTTTCTAAAATCAAGGGCATTACATCTTCTTGTTTGTTATACTTATATCCATCGTTGATTTCTCTATTCATATGAATTGCCAAATTAGGAATAATACAAATAGGTTTATCAATATCTAATATATACTCCAAAGGTTTAAATATATTCTCTTGGTTTTTAAGCAATACTCTTCCTGCTATACTAAGAGGTCTATCAAACCATGTGCTTATTATCATTCCTCCATAGGGCTCTATATTTAGCTTTATCTGATCATTTATTTTTACTTCTGGGTTTGGCTTTATTCTAAATGTAGGTGAGTCAGAGTGGCTGCCTATTATTCTAAATCCACTGTCTTCAATATTATCGCCCTTCACAATAAATGCAACGAGTGCCGAACTCCCTACTACTACAAAATATTTTTTTCCCACATTAAGTTCCCATCTATCTATGGCTTTTAGCTCTTTAAATCCTTCTGACTCAAGCCACTTTCCAATGTTTTCTACAGCATTATACATTGTTGGGCTGTCATTGATAAAATCTACCAAATTTTGTGCAACTTCTAATGTCGATCTTTCACTCATAATTCCTCCTAAAATCCTCTCTAAAAAAGTATTTTATAGTCTACTTAATTTTTTTGTGGTAAAATTTTTTCTCTGTCGGTCATTATCTTTTTAATATTATTACAAGACAAAGCTCTTAGTACTTCATTACCTCAATTGTTGTATACTCCAAGTTTATCTTCTTGACACCTTTTTTATTAAATGCAACAGTTATTTCTGCACCTAGTTTAGAAATAACCGATCCTTCACCAAATTTTGGGTGTGAAATCTTTGAACCAATTTTTACTCTCGGTATGCTCTCTGCATCATATGATTCATAGCCATTTGGCGGTACTTCTATTCCATTACTATTCTTTTTATTAGTGTTTACTTCAGGTTTTTCGACACCAACTCCACTTTCATCAATATCCTCTCTTTTTGATTTTATTATTTTTGCACCGACGTTTTTTGCATTGCTGACATTCATATTATTTTTGTATTTTTCAGCGTATTTCTTCAATAGACTGTAATCTGCATCACTATATTTTGAATGTGAATCATCATGATCGAGTATGTCCAAGCACTCGTCAGGCAGTTCACCTAAAAATCTCGACTGCATATTTACTGATGTCTTACCATAGAGAGTTCTCATCTTTGTATATGTTAAGCATAGATCACGCATAGCTCTTGTTATTCCAACATAACAAAGTCGCCTCTCTTCTTCAATCTGTGAATCGTCTAAACTAGATATTGCTCTAGAAATTGGAAATAATTTTTCTTCCATACCAACTATAAACACTGATGGAAACTCTAGTCCTTTTGATGAATGTATAGTCATCAACGATACCTTGGATAATACCTCTTCTTGCTCATCATCCATATCAGTTGACAAAGTAATATTCATTAAAAAATCAGTCAAGTTTTTTTCTTCATTTTCAAGTCTATCAGAGTTTTCATACTCTATTGCAATAGAAATA
>JBDHVM010000105.1:0-5377 GCA_039809725.1 Peptostreptococcus sp. | reverse complement strand
TCAACTCAAAAAGCTTTGGGTCTACCACCAGGAATGGCAATTTGTACTTTTTCACAAAAGGCAATAAATAGGGCAGAAAAAGTAGAATTTAGAGGAATGTACCTCGATTTGCTGGATATTTACAAATATTTGAAGAAAAAAAATTATCAATACCCTTCAACTCCCTCATTATCACATATGTATGCAATGGATTATCAACTTGACAATATCTTAGAAGAAGGTCTAGAAAATAGATTCACTAGACACAAAGACATGGCTAACTTGGTTAGAGCATGGGCAAACAAACACTTCGAAATTTTCACCGATCAAAAATACCTATCAAATACACTAACAGTCATTAAAAATACTCAAAACATTAACATTTCACAGCTGAATTCAAAATTAATGGAAAAAGGAATGCAAATAGCTAACGGCTATGGCGATTTAAAAGAAAAAACTTTCAGAATATCACATATGGGTGATTATCAACTGGATGATATTCAATATTTATTAGATACAATAGATGAAATATTAGGATTTAATAACTAATAATTTTGTCATTTAAGAACACTTTTTTAGGCAAAAACTAAGGTTTTTAGGCTATTTAAGGTTATTTGAAGTAAAAATTAAAAAAAATTAATGAAAATTTAATATGATTGAACGAATTTTAATATAATTGAACGAACTATAAAAAAATTTAATGAAACTTTAATAGGATTGAATGAACTTTAATGTAATTAAACGAATTTTAAACAATGACTTTAAAAATTGGGTTTTAGTTAAATAGTAAAGAGAACTCTATTAAAATCTGAATAATAAATAGCAGATATTAATCGATTAAAATTCGGATTATAAACAGCAAATATAAATCTATTAAAATTTTGAGCTTAAAAGTTTCAATAGTCAATAAGTATTAAAGGATAGGTTACAAAAACTAGAGCATAGAAAATTTAATTAAAGTATTGAAAGTACAATAAAAGTATTGAAAGTACAATGGGTGAAAATTGGAGGAATTGACATGAAAAAGATATTGATAACAGATGGAATAGACAAAAATACAGCAGAATATTTATTGATGAATGGGTTTGAAGTTGAAGAAAAATTTTACAATGAGGAAGAATTAAAAGAAAAAATAAAACAAGTCGATGCAATAGTGGTTAGATCAGCTACAAAGATAAGAAAAAATATTATTGACGAAGCTGTTAAGACAGGGAATTTAAAACTGATAATAAGAGGTGGAGTTGGGCTTGATAACATTGACGTGGACTATGCAGAAGAAAATGGAATAGTTGTCAGAAACACTCCTGGAGCAAGTACAAACGCAGTTGCAGAGTTGGCGCTTTGCGAAATGTTGGTATTAGCGAGAAAGGTTAAAGCTGCGAATATCAAATTGAGAGAGGGCGTTTGGGATAAGAAAAATCTAAAAGGGAATGAAATATATGGAAAAACATTAGGGCTTATAGGCTTCGGAAAGATTGCTAGAAGTCTTGCAGAAAAGGCACATGCACTTGGTATGAAAATTATTTATACAGATATAATCGAGTGCTTAGATAATAGAAAGGACTTTAGATTTGCAACTTTTGAGACAATTATAAAAGAGGCAGACTATATCACTGTTCATACTCCATTGACTAATAATACAAAATATATGTTCAATGAAGACATATTTAATCAGATGAAAGATACAGCATTTTTTATAAATTGTGCAAGAGGTGGAATAGTTAATGAGAGGGATCTATTAAATGCAGTTGAAGGTGGAAAAATAGCAGGTGCAGCGATAGATTGTTTTGAAGATGAACCACTTCCGTTAAAAGAGCTGTTAGACAATCCAAAAATAACTGTAACGCCTCATATAGGGGCATCAACAGAGGAAGCACAACAGAGAATAGGTGATGAAATAGCAGGTATTATTGAAGACTTTTTTCTGGAAAAAAGACAAATAGTGATTTAATAAATCTGAAAATAAAACGTGATTTAATAAATTTGTAGATAAATACGAGTTGTTAACTATATAAATAAGAAAGAGGGCAGAAATATGGTAATGGTAAGACCTTTTAAAGCGATAAGGCCAAATGAAAAATATGTAGATAAGGTGGCAGCATTGCCATATGATACAATGAATACAGAAGAAGCTAGAGATATGGCTAAGGAAAATGAATTTAGCTATTTAAGGATAGATAGAGCTGAAATTGATTTACCAGTAGATACCGATATTCACGATGAGGAAGTATATAAAAAAGCCAGTGAAAATCTAAAGATGTTTTTAGAAAATGAAATTTTGCAAAGAGAAAAAAATCAACATTTATACATCTATAGAGAAGTCATGAATGGTAGGGATCAAATTGGCATAGTAGGGTGTGTTTCAGTGGATGAAGCAGTGAACGGTAAAATAAAGAAACATGAAAAAACTAAGCCAGATAAAGTTGAAGATAGAACAAAACATATTGAATACTGTGGTGCAAATACAGGTACGATTCTATTGACATATAATAATAGAAGAAAAATAGATGAAATAATATTATCTGAAATGAACAAAAAGCCTATTTATGACTTTAAAACTGAAGATAAAATAGGTCATACTGTCTGGAAAATAGACCAATATACATCAGAGAAGATCCAAAAAGAGTTTGAAGAGGTAGATTACCTTTATATTGCAGATGGGCATCATAGGTCGGCTGCGGCTGTAAGATACGCACAAGAAAAAAGAGAAAACCTAAAAGAATATACGGGTGAAGAAGAATTTAATTTTTACCTTGCAATGATAGTTCCAAAAAAAGATTTACTTGTTATGGATTATAATAGAGTGTTGAAGGATTTAAACGGCTATAAGTTGGATGATTTTATTTGTGAGGTTGAAAAAAATTTCTTAGTAGAAAAAGTTGACATTAGATACAAACCAACAAAAAAATATGAATACGGAATGTATTTGGATAAATCGTGGTACAGGTTAATATTTAAAGAGGAAAAAAATTTGAATGGTATCGTTGAGAAAATGGACGTGAGTGTACTTCACGATTATTTAATTGAACCTATTTTAGGTATAGAAGTACCCCAAAAAGATGAGAGAATTGATTTTGTTGGGGGGATCAGAGGGCTTGAAGAAATAGAAAAACTTGTAGATAATGAGATGAAAATAGGTTTTTCACTTTATCCTACATCAATAGAAGAATTGATAGAAGTTGCAAATAATGATATGATAATGCCTGCAAAATCAACTTGGTTTGAGCCAAAAGTAAGATGTGGTCTATTTTTGCATGAAATATAGAAAAAAAGATTGACTTTTACACGTTATGGTAGTAAAATATACAAGAATGTGTTAATAAGTCCACTATGCCCCGGACTTTACATATATGCGAACGAAAATAAATAAATGTGAAAAGTTAAGGAGGGTCTATATGAAGAGTTATATAGCTAAGCCAGCTGATGTTAAAAGAGACTGGTATATAGTAGATGCTGAAGGTAAGACACTAGGTCGTTTGGCAACAGAAATAGCAACAGTATTAAGAGGAAAGAATAAACCAACATTTACACCACACGTTGATGGTGGAGATTTTGTAGTAGTAGTAAATGCTGAAAAGGTAGTATTAACAGGTAAGAAGCTTACTCAGAAATTCTACAGATATCATACAGGTTATGTAGGTGGGTTAAAGGAAATATCTTATAAGGAAATGATGGAAAAGAAACCAGAAGAAGTTGTTTCTCATGCAGTAAGTGGCATGCTTCCAAAGAACAAACTTAGAGATAAAATGATGACTAGACTAAAAGTATACAGAAGTGCAGAGCATCCACATGCAGCACAGAACCCACAAGTTTTAAACGTATAGGATATCGAGAGGAGGATTTGATTAATGGCTAATGTACAATATTACGGAACAGGTAGAAGAAAACATTCTATAGCTAGAGTTAGATTAGTAGCTGGAGAAGGTAATATAAAAGTAAACGGAAGAGATTTAGAAGAATACTTCAATTATGAAACTTTGATAAGAGATGTAAAACAACCTCTAGTTTTGACTGGAAATGAAAATAAATATGATGTTATAGTATCTGTTGAAGGTGGCGGATATACAGGTCAGGCGGGAGCAATCAGACATGGTATATCAAGAGCACTTTTAAAGGCTGATGAAGAACTAAGAGGTTCTTTAAAGGCTGAAGGATTCTTAACAAGAGATTCAAGAATGAAAGAAAGAAAGAAATATGGACTTAAGGCTGCCAGAAGAGCACCACAGTTCAGTAAGAGATAGTTTTTACAAAAAAATGAAATTAATCAAACCCCGTATTTCCAAAAGGAAAACGGGGTTTTTAAATATAGAGATATTGGAGAAATAATATGACAAAGTATTTAATAAAACAATTAACAGATTTAGAAGAAGACTATGGCAATCTGGATTTTTTTAAAAAAAATGAAATTGAACATATAGAAGTGGAAGATTTGACTGAAATATACGGAGAATCTGAACAAAGAAATATAAATATATATATAATGTTAGAATCTAATTATATATATTTGCAATGAAAAAGAACATATGACGATTTAGTTGACCGATCATTGAACATTCGAAGTAAATCGTTCATTCTCTCACGCTTATTAATATGTATACGTATGTGAAGCATTAGAAATAGTCGACTTACTTATGTATGTATAAACACGATACATCTATATCCACTGATTAGATCCGATACGAGATTGAATAGAAAGAACTGAGCTTATGTTTGACGTTGATTTGTTGTTTTTCAATAGATATCATTCGGGAAGTATTTATATCATACAAGTTCTCATATCGTTTGCTTCATTAAACAAGCAAATGAATGACTCGCATTCGTTTGCGTTCTCTTTGTATATACAGTATAGTCTATAGTTTGTTCGCTCGTTTTTTTTCAATGTCTGGTCAAGAAATAAGAGAGAGAGAGAGAAGAAAAAAGAATAATGTTATTCTTTTTTTTCTTCTCTTTCATCATTCCGGACATTCAATTGTTAACCTTTGATTTTTCTTTTGCTTTCGTTCTCTTTCTAGTATATACTACTATTTAATCTTTTTCTCTCTCTCTCTCTCTCTCTCTCTCTCTTTTTCCTTCTCTAGCATTAATCATCGATTAAGTTTACGTTCTTTTTCTTTTTTTAGATGATCTATAGGTATTGTTGTTGCTCTATTTGGTTATCAACACGCTCTCTTTTGTAACTCTCAAGTGATTATTGACGAAAGATTATCTTTATAACGATGACAACAACAGCAGAAGCAGCAGCAGCAGCAGCAACGAACGAACAATCAACAAAATCCCCAGAAGTAGTTAATGAACAAGCATTTTTCTTTGGGCTATCTGTCGATGATGCAATCAATACAAGCGAAAATCTCCTCGAATTATTCTACAATGCTTGCAAATATAATCATCTCGAAATTGT
>JBDHVM010000104.1:0-5413 GCA_039809725.1 Peptostreptococcus sp. | reverse complement strand
TAAACTCTTCTACACTTGATGTTGTAGAAATAGATGCGGCATCAAATAATAGTGTAGATGATATAAGAGAACTTAGGGAAACTGTTAAATACACTCCAAATAATTCAAAATACAAGGTGTATATTGTAGATGAAGTTCATATGCTTTCTCAAGGTGCCTTTAATGCACTTTTAAAGACACTCGAAGAACCTCCATCCCATGTGATTTTTATTTTGGCAACAACAGAGCCTAATAAAATACCAGCAACTATACTTTCGAGATGTCAAAGATTCGATTTTAAAAGGGTTTCAATCGAAGTGTTAGTAGATAGGATGAAGTTGATATGCGAGAAAGAAAATGTATCAATAGACCTAGATGCACTGAGAATAATCGCTTTGAATGGTCAGGGGTCTGTCAGAGACTCACTGAGTATTTTAGACAAGTGTATATCATTTTCAACAGGAAAACTAACATCAAGGGATGTACTTGAATTGCTAGGATCTTCAGATCCATCTCATATATTCGATATTTCTAGGTCAATAATAGGTTCAGATGTTCCTAAATTGATGAAACAAATAGAAGAAAACTATATGTGGGGAAAAGATTTAAAGTTACTTGTAGATGATATAATCGCTTTTTTTAGAAGCGTTATGATGTTTAAGATATTTGAAACTTCAGATGATATTGTAGTATTGAGTAAAGAACAAATAGAAGAAATGGCAGAGATCTCAAGAAAAGTTGAGATGCCAGAGATAATAAGGGTCTTGGGAATTTTGTCAGAACTTATTGATAGGTTGAAATCTTCGTCTAATCAAAGAATGGTTCTCGAATTATATATGATGAAAATTGTATCTCCTTCTGTAGACAATACAGAATCTAGCTTATTAAAGAGAATTGAAAATATAGAAAAGATCGTCGAGGACGGTAGAATAAATATTATATCAAATACAACAAATAAAGGTATATATTTAAGTGATTTAGAAGTAGAAAAAAGTAGTGGCAGAGGTGTAGATTCGCCTGTGCAAAATGTAGAAAAGTTTGATATAATAGACGATGAAGAGATCTCCATTATAAAAAATGGTTGGGAAAGACTTTTAGAAGAAATGAAAAAAGATAAAAAAATGCCTTTAAGAGCATTTTTGGCAGAAAAAACGGACTTAAAATACAAAAATGAAATATTGTATGTTGTATTTAATGATGAGTTTTCATTTGCTATAGACAGGTTGAAGGAAAATGAAAATTTAAGCTATATCAAAAGTACAATGATAAAAGTTTTTGGTATAAATATTGACCTAAGGTTTATCTTAAAATCCGACATTTCAAAGATTTCTTTTGTAAAGACAAGTTCACAAGATAATTCTGAAAAAAAGGACAGTGAATCAAATGAACAGTTTTTAAAAGGTTTGGTTAATGTTAAGATAGAAGTAGAATAGAATAAAGTTTAGTGCGAATAAAATAATAATTATTAAAATTAAAAAAAAAAATTTTAAGAAAAAAATAAAAACTTAGGAGGGTAAAATAAATGGCTAAAAAAGGTGGATTTGGCGGAGGAATGCCAGGTGGAATGAATATGAATAACTTACTTAAGCAAGCGCAGAAGATGCAGGAAGATATGCAAAAGCAGCAGGAAGAACTTGAATCTAAGGAGTTAGAGGCATCTGTAGGTGGTGGAGCTGTAGTGGTAAAAGTAAATGGTAAAAAGGAAGTTTTAGAAATAAAAATAAAACCAGAAGTTGTAGATCCAGATGATGTTGAAATGCTTGAAGATTTAGTTATAAGTGCAGTAAATCAGGCTTTAAGAGATATTGATGAGATGCAAAAATCTCAAATGAGCAAATTGACAGGAGGAATGAATCTACCTTTCTAATTAAATGTTTTTAGTTAGGTTATTTAGAATATATGGAAAATTATAGTGAACCTATTGATAGGTTAATCAACGAGTTTTCAAAGCTCCCAGGTGTTGGTAGAAAGACCGCTCAAAGACTTGCTTTTCATGTGATAAATATGAATGCTTCAGACGTTGAGGGTCTTGCAAAAGCACTAATAGATATCAAAAAAAAGATTAAGTATTGTAATATTTGTTGTAATATTTCTGACACAGAGGTTTGCTCTATTTGCTCGAATAAACATAGGGATTCAAGTATTATTTGCGTAGTGGAAGATCCTAGAGATGTTGCGGCAATGGAGAGAACAAAGGATTTCAATGGTTTATATCACGTGCTAAATGGTGTGATTTCACCTATGGATGGAGTAGGACCAGAGATGCTCACAATTAAAGAGCTATTGTCAAGACTTGGAAATGGTGAGGTTAAAGAAATTATTATGGCGACAAATCCAACAATTGAGGGAGAAGCAACTGCAATGTATATTTCTAGACTTGTAAAACCAATAGGAATAAAGGTTACGAGGATAGCTCATGGACTTCCAGTTGGTGGGGATTTAGAATATGCAGATGATGTTACAATTTCAAAGGCCTTGGAGGGAAGAAGAGAAATCTAGATAGAAAATTAATGACTGGAAGGATATCAAAAAATGGTTAAAAAGACTATAGTAGGTGATAATATTACAAGTATAAATAATTTATTAAATGATATTGATTTTGGTGGATTTGATGAAAATAAAGCGATGGATCTTCTTATAAAAAAAAGAAACAATAAGAAAAAAACAGATTTATCAAAGAAAAACTCTAGATATAAAAGAGTAAATGATTCTAGTGAGTACAGGAATAACTCTAGAAATTTTCAATATGACTATGAAGAAGATTTTTACGAGCCGAAGTAAATTAAAATAGATATTAAGAAGATACAAAAACAGTAAGTAGATGGATAAATCCAATCTACTTACTGTTTTTTATTTTAGAATATTTTAAGCTAAATATTCAGCATTATACTAACTTACTAACCTTTGAAAGTGCATTAAAAAAACCATAGTTTTTGTTTATTATTCCATTTCTCTCAAGTGTTGTAAGTATGTTATTTTTCTCTCTCAAGGCTGAGTAATTTATAAATCTTGTGTTAAAAATCTCCATAGATAATTCTGCAATATCTGAAGCAGAGTTTAGTTTTTTTATACCTCTTATGTTTTCTTTCATTCTTTCAAGTCTTTCTGGGTTATCTAAGAGAACCTTGATAACTGATTTAATTGAAAACTTTTTGGTAGTTCTAATTGCAACCCCACAGTTAGTTAAAAAGTCTAAATTTTCACCTTCTTGACCAGGTATAAAATATGGTATTACCATAGGCGTATCTTTTAAAAGAGCTTCAGTTGTTGTAAGACCTCCTGGTTTTGTAACTAAAATATCGACTGACGGAAGAATATCATTCATTATATCAGTAAATCCTAGAATTTTTATATCAATATTGCTATTATATTCCTTTATATTTTCAATTAGAGAATTTTTTAAAGATGTATTTCTTCCTGCAATAACAAGAACTTGAAAATCCCTATCAATATATGATATATCGTCAAGTGTGCCCTTTATATCACCAGCACCAAAGCTTCCGCCCATAAGTAAAACAGTTTTTTTGTTAGGATCAAGACCTAACTCCTCAAAAACAACGTCTTTTGACCTGCTTTGCATAAAAGATTTTTCAACAGGTATTCCAAAAGGAAATATCTTTTCCTCTGATATACCATCTTCAATTAGAAGTTCTTTTACATATTCATCGCCACAGATATAGTAGTCAATCTCATCTTGAAGATAGCTAGAATGAGCAGTATAATCGGTCAATACAGAAATTAAGGTTGGAAAAAACATAGTTTCTTTCTGTGAGTCCACCTTATAATCAAGTAGAGATGCATCGGAATCTTCACAATGAAGCCCTTTCTTAAGCCTACTAAGAGCGACTAGTGGAAATGCGTGAGTTCCAATAATCAAGTCAGGTTTTTCATTTAAAAGTAGTTTTTTAAATTTTCTAGCCATAATTAGAGATAGAGGATGGTTTTTAAATTCATTTATTGAAAATATTTTTTTATCAGAAATTGTATACGCCTTTCCGTACGCTTTTGGGGTATACTTAGCTGAAATTTCATATCCCTCAGAAATAAACTTATCCATCTTTTCATTTATAAATTTAAAACTATCTATAATCTTACATTCTATATTTTCACCGTCAAAAGCTCTTTTCGTCAACTCTTCTGCAATAGCTTTTGCAGCTCTGTTATGACCTCCTCCAGTAGAAGCTGTCATTATTAACACTTTTTTCATTAGTTTCCTCCATTCAAATTACACCATACTGATAAGTATATTTAAACTTGGTGGGGGTGTTACCGACTTTTAATACTTTTAGAATTTTTATACTGTTAAAAATTGGTGCCACCTTGCTATAAATTATAGATTATTTTTCAGTACAATAAAAGCACCTTAAAGCAAATATAATATAATCTTAAGATATTCTTAATAAATGGGTATGATGTATAGTGATTTGGCGATAGTATATTATTTATTTGCATTTACATAAAAATTGAATATAGGCACATAAATGCCGAGTTTAGAAATTAAAAAATAAAAATAAATAGGATTACATTAAAACAGAAAAATATATTTAAAAATGTAAAATAAGAGGGATACATAAAAATTTAATATATTTGTAAAAAGTAAGTAAAAAACGTATTGACTTTTTATTATTCTTTTGGTATTATAATACTTGTTCAATAATACCGAAGTTGACTAAACTTCTTTGTTATTACTTGTCAATGTGAACTAGGGCTCATTGGTCAAGTGGTTAAGACTCTGCCCTCTCACGGCAGCAACAGGGGTTCGAATCCCCTATGAGTCATAAAATTTAATATGCGGGTGTAGCTCAATGGTAGAGTTCTGGCCTTCCAAGCCAGCTGTGAGGGTTCGATCCCCTTCACCCGCTCCAATAATATTTAGTGGGGGAGTATAGCTCAGCTGGGAGAGCACCTGCCTTACAAGCAGGGGGTCACAGGTTCGAGCCCTGTTACTCCCACCATAATAAATATAAATAAAAATGCGGCCTGGTAGTTCAGTTGGTTAGAATGCCAGCCTGTCACGCTGGAGGTCGAGGGTTCGAGCCCCTTCCAGGTCGCCATTTAAAACAAACACACTATGCTGGTGTGGCTCAACGGTAGAGCAGCTGACTTGTAATCAGCAGGTTGTAGGTTCGATTCCTATCACCAGCTCCACGTGGAGGATTTCCCGAGCGGCCAAAGGGGGCAGACTGTAAATCTGTTGTCACCGACTTCGGTGGTTCGAATCCACCATCCTCCACCAGTTTAATAAACTTATGCGCGCGGATGTGGCGGAATTGGCAGACGCACTAGACTTAGGATCTAGCGCCTTTGGCGTGGGGGTTCGACTCCCTTCATCCGCACCAGTTTATTACAAAAAATTATATGGGTGCATAGCTCAGCTGGATAGAGCAACGCCCTTCTAAGGCGTGTGTCCGGGGTTCGAATCCCTGTGCGCTCA
>JBDHVM010000103.1:0-5427 GCA_039809725.1 Peptostreptococcus sp. | reverse complement strand
AGTCCTACTAAGTAGTTCGCTTTCAAGCCCTGCTAGTTCTATGCGACTGGGAATGATATGTAAACTATCTCTTATTGAAACAATACAAGAATGAATGTCCGTATTTGGATTCTTTAAGACATCAACGATTGTATTTTCGTGATCGTAGGGTTCAAGCCCTGTATAAATTGTTAAACTGGCTTGGGGGTCAAGATCAACCATTAAGACACGCTTATCTTTTAAAGCAAGTCCACTTGCTATGTTAAATGCACTGGTTGTCTTTGCGACACCACCCTTTTGATTAACTAAAGATATTATCATAAATAACACCTTCCTTTCTTTAATATCATTATAGTATTAAATTAGTATTAGGTCAATATGTTTTTAATTTTATTTCGATATTAAAAAAGGACAATTAATGTCCTTTCGTTTTATAGTATTTATCATGAAATATATTTGTGTAGTTTAATCGTTCAATTCTCAATACTTGTGCTAAATATTCTTCTAGCAGCGTTTCTTTATCGAGCCAATCATCAAACAAAAACGTGCCATCTGAATAGGCGATCTTTAACAACCCTTCTTCATTTTCTACCAGTTCATAGGTAGTTGCTAATTCTCTAAACTTGTTCACGATACTCACTCCTTCTAATTTGCAAAAATAAATCATTTCATGGGTAAACCCCTTCAATTATTCAAATAAACAACTCCTAATCATTTGAATTTAAACTGTTTAAACGGTTTTCCTTCGATATCAACCAAAGCGACTTCATCATATTGGACTATATTATCATTCCACCATTTATAAACGGTCATTTTACTTATTCCAGTGTCTCTAATACATTGTGCTTTTGTTCCTTTTGGATTTAAAAGTTGCCATTCTTTAACTATGTTTTCTTTTGATGGTCTACCTTCAGGGGCTTTCATGGGTAAGTTGATTGTTTTCATATCTTCTTTTCTTCTTCGAGCAAGAAACAAGTGTTGTTCTTGTTTCAATCCATTTCTTTTATTCTTTTCAATTTTAATCCCTGTCTTTTCGACAATCACATCAATAGGGAAGTTATGATAAGCAGGATCATAAACTTCTAAGGCAGATTCAATATCATACTCGGTCAATTCATGACTATGTTTTACCTTTTTAACAATTTCAAAAAGCTCATATAAATCCTTCTCAACTTCTTTTTTAGGAATATTGCATTTAACTGCGTATATCACTAATACCATTAAATAGTAATATCTATGACCCCCTTGTACTTCGGGTATCTTACGCTTCCACCATTCATAGAGATCACGCTTTACAATCCAATGTTTACGTTTTTTATTGCCTTCAACAATCACTTTCTGATACCATTCAGGAAAGTTCATTTTGGCTTCTTCAAGGGTATGTTCTGTAAAAAATCGTTCGCTTAATTCGACACGTTTTGACACATCATGACAATAACTATTTAAATATTCAAGACTAACCTTTTCGCCTACTTTAAAAGCTTTAATCGTTAAATCATATTTATTATTTTGTGATCCAACCATTCTAAAACCTTGATTAATCCCTTGATATTGAATGTTCTCTTCTTTGGTAGTTTCTTTATACTCCCAAATCCTAAAAGTAAGCATATGTTTTAATTCTCTAAATTGATCTTTGACATTTGGAAATAAATCAATAGGTTCATCTAAGACATAATATAAGTGAAGTCCACTCCCACTCAAAGAAACATAAGTAGGTCTTGGTAATGTTCTTAGGTAGTCTGGGTTTAAATCAAACCGACTAAATAAAATATTTAATTCTTGTAATCCGACACTATCTAGATCAACAATTAAAGCATTTAATTGTTGAGCCTGTACTAACTTATTGGCTCTACCCCTATAAGTTAAACCACTACATAAAGTCATAGGATTTTTTTCAATATAATTTATAAAATCATCTTCCCATGTATCACTTAACATAATTCTTCTTCTTAATTTTCTTTCAGTTCCTTCATCTTCTGGATCTTTATATAAATAAATAGCATTAGGTCTACTATAATCGCCAGTCAATTCACCTTCATTTTGATTGTACGGAAAGATGGACTGATAGAAATCATAACCATTTACTTCTTCATAATTACAATTTAAAAAATCAAACATTTCATTATAATTTTTAACTACTTTTTCATGTGACATATATACCACTCACTTTCAATTAATAATTTTCTATGGTTATGGATAGAATATAATAGGAGTTTGTACCATTAGGGGACTTATATTATCAATAGGTTATTAGACCTTTGTAAGATAATAATAACACCCTTATTCTTGGGTGTCAATTTAGGCTCGTCCTATTAGGGGACTTAGATTATCAATGAAGTTTATTGAACACTTTAGTCTGTCTACTCTGTTTACGTTGTATACGTTGTATACATTGTCTACACTGTATACGACGTATACTTATTCTTGTTAATACTATTGATTGTATATATACATATCTTAGTTTTGTTTTTTTTATAATTGCTAAAGAAATAGCTAAAAAACGAGTAAAGGTTGATATTAAGCCAATCCTACCGTTCCTTAAAAATCAGGACACTCAGAAACAGGACACTCAGAAACAGGACACTCAAAACCAAGACACCTATAATACTAACAGAACTAATATTAACAGAACTAATATTAACAGTTTGAATATTAACAGTCATTCATTCTATCAAGAGCAAGAAAACTTAAATAAAACTAATTCTCTATCAGAATCTATTTATTTCCACTTCTAAAGCTTTTTAAAGCCTCTTCTAGCTCCTCATCAACGATATGGGTATATATTTGTGTTGAAGATATATCAGCGTGTCCTAGAGCCTTCTGAACGATTCTAATATTCTTTGTATCCCTTAACAGATCACTTGCAAAGGTATGTCGCAAACTATGGGTCGTAATGTGCTTCTTTATTCCTGCCTTGTCTGAATAGGTCTTAATCATGCTTCTAACGGCTTTTCCATCAAGTGAATGTAAAGTCCTTGTAGTAAAGACTAAATCGCTCCTACCCCACTCTTTAAACTGCCTTTGTTTCCATTTCCCAAGCATTGTAAGAGTTTCTTCATCTAACCAGAGTATTCTATCCTTTAATCCCTTACCTTCTACTACTTTAACTTGTCCTGTCATAAGATCTATGTAATTCCATTTTAGATTTGTCATCTCTGATAGTCTTAAACCAGTATTTAGAAGAAGTTGAATCATTGTTTTGTTTCTTTGAGAAGTAATGTACCTTAAATTAAACTGATTCAGTAGTTTTTCTTGCTCATCTAAGGTTAAAACGTCTGGTATTTTTTTAGCCATCTTAAAACCTCCAATTTTAAGCCTATTTGTGTTTAACACCCTAATTTGTATATTAAAAGGTGTTATTCACTTATAAATAGAGTGTATACCAGAAAGTTTTATAAAACAAGATTAAAAAGGTATTATTCACAAACTTACTTTTTATTTTTAGGTTCGATATATACCGTTTATACAGGTTATAAAAATCAGTTTACTAATCTTATTTAACTGAAGATTTATAATCCTATTTAAAGCAGTTTTAGCTTGTGTCGTTAAGCTTTAAATGACTTACCCTAGGTTTAGTACCTAGATGCTTATAGTCGCTCTTAAAATTGATTATAAGGGCTTTTTATTTGTTGATGTAAACTTAATTTGCTTTCAATAAAATTAAATTAATTTATTTAATAATGTTTCACACCCCATTTATATGCTTCCTATACAAAAGCTTAAATCCATAAAAAAATAGATACTATTTTGAAATAATATCTATTAAGTAATTAGATAAAGACTTATTATAAATTTATTATCTTGTTTTTTTTCCTTTGGGTTTAACAGTTAATGTCTTTCTAATTGCTTCTGAACAAACATCTGTTAAAGGCTTACCAATTGCTTCCTTGTAATTAAATCCAATTAATTGCATAGTCTTTAAAGTATCTTTATTCAAAAGTTGGATTAGGTCATCCATAGATTTGCTAGTTTCTGGATCAGTAGCTCCCATAGAATTTAATACTTCTATCCCTTTACTTAATGTCCTGTGTAAATATTCAATGTCCTCTTCGCTGATTGTTATTTGCTCATAAGCTTCTTTATATTCTCTTGCGATCAACTATAAATCATTCTTATCTTTTAATAAATCATTTATTATTTCTGTATATGCTAGAGACTGACTTTCCAAATCTTTCTTTTCTCTTGCTAAAGCCATTCTATTTCCTACTAAACTAATTGAGTTCTTTGCAATAACTTCCGATAATGATAATCCTAATGTTATCAACGAATTTTCCATTTCTCAAATCTCCTTTATTTAAATTTTGTTATCTTATTACATTTTAAATATTTAGTTTAAATTTTTTATTTTTCTGAATGATTATTTGATTTTATTCCATCAGGCTTACTTCGCTTATGTGCTGGTACAACTTCTCCATTTTTTCGTGTATGCTTTTTCACTGGTACTACTCTAGGAGCTTTCCTAGTTTTTTTTGATTGTGCCATTCATTTACCTCCTAATTTATCTTTTATTTTTAGTTAAACTTCAAAAACTAATTAATATTTTTATCTTTTTTTCTTCTTAGAGTCTCCCCATTCCAATAACGTTCTATCATACCAAGTTATTTTATCAGGATCTGTTTTTTCATATCTTTTGATTAGTTGCATTAGTCTTAGTTTGTCTAATTCAATCTTTCTTTTTAGTGTATCTGTTTTAACATCATGAACATTTATGATAATTTTTTCATCTTCTTCGTTCGCAGTTAAATTATATCTTTCATATTCACTTATTAAATCATAATTCAATTTCATATTACTTACCTCCTAAATAATATTTATAATAAAAAATTTAAATTTCATTTCCTTCATACCTTTTCAAAATTTTTTATAAAAATATGACTCATCAAAGGATGTTAGTTTTTTATTTTGATTCTACATAGTAGGTTGTACCTTCTTTAATTATAATTTTTTTAATTTTGTTACTTTTCGACTTAATTCTTCATCATCAATTAATTTTGCTGGTTTATCTAATAAAATTTGAAGTTGATCTCGATTTTTTATTTCTATATTTAATTTTCTGTTTGTTATATTTTCTATAATATTTACAGTTTCTGTTACTTCACTATTATCTAAAATAAATTTCGTATTTACTTCACCAGTTAAATTATAATTCGTTTTTTTTTCACTCCTTCCTTCACTCTCTTTTAATTATTATTTTCTAATCGAGCGAAGCGACATTCATAAAAAATGAGTTTACGAAATTTTTTATGTACGAGGTTATAGGAAACTTCCTATCAGGTCAAAAACTTGTTTTTGGGGTTTGTCTAGACAAACCCGTTGCCTGCCTTCCAGAATTATTTTCAGCATGAGCAAAGCGAATTCTTAAATTGCGCAGCAATTTTCACACAAATAAATCTGTCGTACACGAAGTGATCACGCAGATTTATTGCACGAAAGACATCAACTTGAAAA
>JBDHVM010000102.1:0-5429 GCA_039809725.1 Peptostreptococcus sp. | reverse complement strand
TCATTAAATCTCATATCAATTATGTGATATGAAATATTGATGAAAGGAATGGCGTGTTGCCGTAGAATATTAATTATGAAAAAGATAATGGTAAGACTTTTTATAGTTTTTTCTCTTGTTATGGCTTTTTACTTAATTCCGAATAGATATTTGAATGTTCAACCTGAAACGCAGTATCCAAATATGCCAAACGGATGTGAGGTTACAGCGTTAGAGATGTTGATGAAAAATAGAGGTTATAATATAAGTAATGAAACTCTGAATGATAGATATCTTAAAAAAAGCGGTCTTAATAGTGCTGATCCGAATGAAGCATATATAGGTAGTCCGTATAAAAATGGATACTACTCCTATGCAAAACCAATCGCTGAAGCTGCAAATTTATACTTTAAGTCCATCGGTGTAAAAACTAAGGCAGAAGATAAAACAGGAATGAGTATATTTGGGGTATTAAACAATGTAATTTTCTATAAAAGACCAGTGGCAGTTTGGTACACAATAGATGGGAAAGCACCTAGTTTTTCTAAAAATTATTATACAGATAAAAATGGAGTACGAAAATATTTGTATTCAAATTTACACTGTGTAGTTGTAGATGGCGTTGGAAGAGGAATGGTAAGTTTTGTTGATCCAATAAAAGGTAGACAAAAAGTTAACTTTGCAAAATTCACTATGCTCTATTATCAAATGGGTCAGAGATCAGTTGTTATTGATTAAGCTAAAAGAGAAAAATAAAAAGGTAATTAAAAAGAATAATATAAAGAATAATATAAAGAAATAGTACAATGAATAGAATTGGAACTAAATAAAAAAAGTTACAAAAAACAGAGTAGAGAAGAATACTGAGGAAAATGTATTGACAAAATAAAATGCAATTGGAGGTAACAAATGAAAAAGGCGATAATTCTTGCAGCAGGAAAAGGAACTAGAATGAAATCAGCGCATCCTAAGGTTGTGCATAAAGTATGTGGTAAGGAAATGGTAAATCACGTAATCGATGCTTCAACTTTTGCTGGTGTAGATGAAACAATAGTGGTTTTAGGGCATGGAATTGAAGAAGTAAAGTCAGTAGTTGGAGAAGATATAAAGATTGCAGTACAAAAAGAACAACTTGGAACTGCTCATGCTGTGATGATGGCAGATGAATATGTAAACAATGAAGATATGGTGGTAGTTCTTTGTGGTGATACACCACTTTTAAAACCTGAAACGCTAAAAGATTTCTTTGAATTTCATATGGAAGGAAACTATGCAGTTACTGTACTTAGCACAACTGTAGAAAATCCATTTGGATATGGAAGGATTATTAGAGATGAAAATGGCGGATTTGTAAAAATAGTTGAACAAAAAGATGCAAGTGAAGAAGAGAAAAAAGTACAAGAAATCAATTCAGGGGTGTATTGTTTTGATGGAAGATTTTTAAAAGAGTCTTTAAAAAGGGTTGGAAATGACAATGCCCAAGGAGAGTATTATCTACCTGATACAATTGAACTTATAAGAAGTATGGGCGGATCTGCAGGTGCGTACTCTGGCGCAACTATTGACGAGTTAATGGGTATTAACTCTAGAGCTCAGCTTTGCAGTGCAGAAAAAATCATGAGAAATAGAATAAATGAAATGCATATGGACAACGGTGTAACTATAATAGATTCTGATAATACATATATCGATAACGATGTAGTAATAGGAAGTGATACAATAATTTTTCCTGGTTGTATGTTGACAAAGGGAAGCAAAATTGGATCAGCGTGTGAGATAGGTCCTCAAAGTACTATTGAAAATTCAGTAATTGGCAACAATACAAAAATTAAAAAGTCGGAAGTTATAAACGCTTCAGTTGGAAATAGTACAAATGTCGGACCGTATGCTTATTTAAGACCAAAATCATCAATAGGAAATAATTGTAAGATTGGAGATTTTGTAGAGGTTAAAAATGCGCATTTTGGAAATGGATCAAAGGCATCACACCTATCATACATTGGAGATGCAGAGGTTGGTGAAAATGTCAACATCGGATGTGGAGTAGTATTTGTAAACTATGATGGAAAAAATAAATTCAAGACTATTGTAAAAGATAATGCCTTTGTAGGATCAAACTCGAATTTGGTAGCGCCTGTGGTAGTTGAAGAAGACACATTTATTGCAACAGGGTCTACAATAACTGACGATATTCCTAGAGGTTGTCTTGCAATAGCTAGACAAAGGCAAGTCCTAAAACCAGGTTGGGTAAGTGCTAAGAAAAAAAAGGATGAAGAAAAATAAGCCCTATCTAGCATCGAAGAAGTGTGCAAAAAGAAAAAAAGAGATGAAGAAAGGTATGAATTATGCTATAATTATGTAGTATAGTTCGTAAAAATTTTATTAAGATTATTTTATTTTAGGAGGAATGTGTATTATGAGTTGTTACAATAGCCATAAGATGAAGCTTATCGCTGGTAACGCATCTAAAGAATTAGCTAGCAAAATTGCAGATTGTTTAGGGATTAGTCTAGTTGACTGCCAAGTTAATACTTTTAGTGACGGAGAAATTTCAGTAGCAATTAACGAAACGATTAGAGGTTGCGATGTATTTGTAATTCAATCTACAAGCAATCCAGTCAATAATAACTTGATGGAGCTATTGATACTAATAGATGCACTTAAAAGAGCGTCAGTAGGTTCAGTGGCTGCTGTTATACCATACTATGGATATGCAAGACAGGATAGAAAAGCAAAGGCAAGAGATCCAATTACTGCAAAGTTAGTTGCAAATTTACTTACGGCTGCAGGTGCAGATAGAGTTCTTACAATGGATTTACATGCTGGACAAATACAGGGATACTTTGACATTCCAGTTGATCACCTTTTGGGTGGAAAGATTCTTTCAAACTACTTTGGTGATTTAAACAGAGAAGATTTGGTTGTAGTATCACCAGATCTAGGAAGTGTAACAAGATCAAGAAAATTTGCAAATAATATAAGTAAAGAAGTTCCAATTGCAATAATAGACAAGAGAAGACCAAAGCCAAATGTGAGTGAGGTCATGAATATTATTGGAGAAGTAGAAGGTAAAAACGTAATTTTGCTTGATGATATGATCGATACGGCAGGAACAATTGTAAATGCTGCTTCTGCACTTAAAAAGTTTGGTGCAAAAGATGTTTATGCTTGTTGTACTCATGCAGTACTTTCTGGGCCTGCTATTGATAGAATAGAGAAGTCTGATATCAAGGAATTGATCGTTCTTGATACTATAGAGCTTCCTGAAGAAAAGAAAATTGATAAAATAAAAGTAATGTCTGTTGCAGATGTATTTGCAGATGCAATAAATAGGATTTATACTTGTGATTCAGTAAGTAAGTTATTCTAGTTTTAGAAATGATTAAATAAATGTATATACACAGAGGTGCAAGCTTAATAATTTGCTTGTGCCTTAGTGTCTTGTATTGTAACTCGGCGAAGATGCCCCCCTCCTCTAAACAAAGTGTAGGTGGCGGGTACATTTTGGATCTTCAGGCGGTGAGCAAATCTCGCATCGTTGAAACGCTTATGTCGAATTTTTAGCTAAAGCTAAAAATTCCTTGAGCTTTGTCTTGTTATAAATATTAATTAAAATAGGGGGAAATTATGTCTTTTTTAACAAATCATTATGTGTTATCATTCATAAAGTTCGCAATACTTGCGACTTTGGGAGAGATAATTGCGTCAAGTATTAGAAATAAAAAGTTGACAATACCTCACTCGGTAGGCTATAGAATGCTTATTTGGGGATTGTTGGGTATATGGATAGCGTTTATGATGGGTGTATTTGCAGAGGCAATGGGGGCAAAGCTTGCAAAGTCAAACTCGGCTATACTTCATACAAAATTTGCTTTTGCATTTTTGACATCACTTGTGATGAATACTTCATTTGGTCCAGTGTTTATGGTTCTTCATAAGCATACGGATACATACTTAGATCTTAGGCATAAGAATAAAACAGGAAAAATTGCCTTTAGTACAGTATGTAAAAATGTAGATTATTTTGCTTATATCAAAAATGTATTGATAGGAACAATACCAACTTTTTGGCTACCAGCTCATACAATAACTTTCCTACTTCCAGGAGAATTTAGAGTTGTATTTGCAGCGGTATTATCAATTTGCTTGGGTATAATACTATCACTAAAATCTTAATTAGAAATAAAGAGAACATAATAGAGTTGTGTGAAATTTAAATTAATTTAAAAATCAAATTAATTTCTGCCTCAGGTTTATGTTACAAAATAAAATTGAAGATATAAATATTTAAAAAAAATAACGACCATAATGCCGATATTTACAACGGCTTAGGTCGTTATTTTTTATGTAAAGTGTTAAATCCAAAATGTACTCGCTACATACACTTTGATTAGAGGTAGAGGACATCTTCGCCCAGTTATAAAAATTGTTCAATTTAATTCTACAATGAAGCATTTGGTATTGCAATTTAAGCTTTCATTTTTTTGTATATTTTGTATATAATATAGAAATTAGACTTTTAAGTATGGGGGAATTGTTAAATGGAGATAGTCAATTTTATTATATCGATGAAATATGAGAGATATTCAGATATTCATATAAGGGAAAATGAAAATATATACTATAGAAGAGACGGGTATATTATTAGAGGGGATAAGAAGATAGTCAGAAACGATTTTGAATTTTTTTTGACTAAAATACATATGGATAATCTACTGAATGAGGTGATTACACGAGGTGAGATAGATTTCGGATTTGAGTTTGAAGGAGTGAGATTTAGAGGGAATATTTTTCTCGAAAAAGGCAAAATTGGTATGGTATTTAGAAAAATAAATGAGTCTATTACAAGTATTGAGGACTTAGGGATGCCAAAGTTGGTTGGAGATTTTTCCAAAATTGGAAGTGGAATAGTGATAATAACAGGACCTACAGGTTCAGGAAAAAGCAGTACGCTGGCAGCTATTGTCGAGGAGATTAATGCAAATTTGAGCAAACATATTATCACAATTGAAGATCCAATAGAGTATTATTTTGTCAGTAAAAAATCTGTCATTACACAAAGGGAGATTGGTATAGATTCAAAGAGTTTTTCAAATGCATTAAAATTTTCTTTGAGGCAGGATCCAGATGTCATAGTCATCGGAGAGATAAGAGATAAGGAAACACTTGATATTGCAATGAGAGCAGCAGAAACTGGTCATCTGTGTTTATGTACACTACATACTTTAGGAGCAGGGGCGACAATCAACAGGATAACAGATATGTTTGATTCACAAGATAGAGATAGGGTTAGAATGCAACTTTCGATGGTATTAAAAGGTATTATATCTCAACAACTCATACACACGAAGTCAGGATTGGTACCAGTAATTGAGTTGTTAATTTCTGATAGTTCTTCAAATAATTTAATAAGAGAGGGAAAGATCAGCCAGCTTACAAATTATATTTTA
>JBDHVM010000101.1:0-5454 GCA_039809725.1 Peptostreptococcus sp. | reverse complement strand
GCTAAAGAAAAAACTGAATTTGTTGTGTTGGCTGCTGACAAAGTGGGTGAAATTGTGGCAAACAATACCTACCGTGCACAGTTTATTTATGAAAATCTGATGATTCAAAATAATGTGATTCATGCTGCTTATAAATACGGAGTTGAGAAATTATTATTTCTTGGAAGTACGTGTATTTATCCTGCCGAAGCTCCACAACCAATGACTGAAAACAGTTTACTGACTGATATACTCGAATATACGAACGAACCGTATGCTATTGCAAAAATTGCAGGATTGAAAATGTGCGAAAGTTACAATATTCAATACGGTACCAATTTTATAGCAGTAATGCCAACAAATCTTTATGGTCCAAACGATAATTTCGATTTGGAAAAAAGCCACGTATTGCCCGCTATCATTCGTAAAACACATTTAGCTAAATGTTTAATGGTAGATAATTGGAGTGGAATAGAAGATGATTTTAATAGATTTCCGATTGAAGGAGTTGATGGAAAAGCAGATAAAAGTGTGATTATTCAAAAATTAAACAAATACGGTATTAGAAAAAACAATGAAGAAACGGAAGTGGAAATCTGGGGAAGCGGAAAGCCGATGCGTGAGTTTCTTTGGAGTGAAGATATGGCTGCTGCTTGTGTTTATCTAATGGAAAATATTGATTTTGATGATATTAAAAAGCTTTCGGTAACTACTGAAAGCAATGAGATTAGAAATTGCCATTTAAATATTGGAACAGGAAAAGAGATTTCAATAAAAGACTTATCTTTGCTTGTTGCAAAAAAAGTAGGATTTGAGGGTAAAGTAGTTTTCAATACAGAAAAACCAGATGGCACAATGCGAAAACTTACCGATCCAAATAAATTGCACCAATTAGGTTGGAAACATACAATCGAAATTGATGAAGGAGTAGAAAAATTATACAAATGGTATTTGATGAAAAGTGTGTGAAAAACGTAAAAGTAAAAAGATTTATTCATTTTACCATTTTATATTTATTTAGAAAAAAAGACAATGACACAACAAGAATATTCAACCGTTATTAAACCTAAAAACAAGCTCTTAGAAATTGACTTCAAAGAGATTTGGAACTATCGCGATTTATTGACCATGTTTGTCAAACGAGATATTGTAACTCAGTACAAACAAACTATTCTCGGTCCGCTGTGGTTCTTTATTCAGCCTGCACTTACTACCATTATGTATATGGTCGTATTTGGGGGTATTGCTAAAATTAGTACCGATGGACTTCCACAACCGCTTTTCTACTTGGCTGGTATTGTGCTTTGGGGCTATTTCTCCGATTGCTTGAATAAAACCTCTTCGACATTTACTACCAATCAGCATATCTTTGGAAAAGTTTATTTTCCACGTATGATTGTGCCTCTTTCAACGGTTGTCTCCAATCTTTTGCGAATGGCTATTCAGTTTTTGCTATTTATTGCGGTATATATCTATTTTGTTGTGTCGGGTGTTGCCGTTCAACCTACATGGTACGCACTGTTATTTCCGATACTGATTATAATGCTTGCCGGTCTTTCGCTTGGTTTTGGCGTGATTATCTCATCTATGACCACGAAATACCGCGATTTAACCATACTTTTTACGTTCTTTGTGCAGCTATGGATGTATGCCACACCGGTTATTTATCCACTGAGCACCATTACAAACGAAAAGTTACGCTTACTAATGTCCCTCAATCCACTCACTTCTATCTTCGAAGCCTTTAAATACGGCATGCTCGGAGTAGGTGAATTTAGTTGGGGAGGATTAGGATATAGTTTTGCTTTTATGACCATTCTTCTCGCAATTGGGATAGTGGTATTTAATAAAGTGCAGAGAAGCTTTATGGATACGGTGTAGGAGTTGAAAGATAAAAGATAAAAGTTTATAAAGTTAAAAGTTGAAAGTTTATAAAGAAGAATAATTTTTGTTCACTATATATACATAACAAACTTTACGAACTTTATAAACTCAACAAACTAAATATAACAGATTATGAAGTTCAATAGATTTGAAGATATTATAGCTTGGCAAAAAGCAAAAGAACTTACCAAACTAATTTATAGTAGTTTTGAAAACACAAGGGATTTTGCATTCAAGGATCAGATACAACGTGCATCTGTATCAATAATGAATAATATTGCGGAAGGTTTTGAACGTCAAACAAATAATGAATTTAAGTATTTCCTGTATGTGTCAAAAGGTTCATGTGGTGAGGTTCGTTCAATGCTGGCTTTAGCTTATGAACTAAATAAAATAGATATAAAAGTCTATGAAGAAACTTATTCTATGTCTGAAGAAATATCGAAAATACTTTCAGGACTAATAAAAACTCTCTAACTTTATGACTTTATGAACTTTATACTTTATAAACTCAACAAACTAAATATAACAGATTATGAAGTTCAATAGATTTGAAGATATTATAGCTTGGCAAAAAGCAAAAGAACTTACCAAACTAATTTATAGTAGTTTTGAAAACACAAGGGATTTTGCATTCAAGGATCAGATACAACGTGCATCTGTATCAATAATGAATAATATTGCGGAAGGTTTTGAACGTCAAACAAATAATGAATTTAAGTATTTCCTGTATGTGTCAAAAGGTTCATGTGGTGAGGTTCGTTCAATGCTGGCTTTAGCTTATGAACTAAATAAAATAGATATAAAAGTCTATGATGAAACTTATTCTATGTCTGAAGAAATATCGAAAATACTTTCAGGACTATTAAAAACTCTCTAACTTTATAAACTTTATAACTTTACAAACTTTCAACTAAATGAGCGAAGCGATTATCTTTCAAAACATCTCCAAACAATACCGCCTTGGTCTCGTCTCCACGCGGACTTTATCGCATGATTTAAATCGCTGGTGGAGGATGAATATATTAGGTAAAGATGACCCATATTTAAAAATAGGGGAAGTGAATGACCGTGCAAGTAAAGGAGAAAGTGATTATGTATGGGCATTGCGGGATATAGATTTTAAAGTAGAGCAGGGTGATGTATTAGGTATAATAGGAAAAAATGGAGCAGGTAAATCGACTTTATTAAAAATACTATCTAAAGTTACTGCACCCACCACAGGCACAATCAAAGCACGCGGACGTATAGCTTCACTACTTGAAGTGGGTACAGGTTTTCATCCGGAAATGACTGGTCGTGAAAATATCTATATGAACGGAGCCATCATGGGAATGACCAAAGCAGAGATAAGTCGTAAATTAGACGAGATTGTTGATTTTGCTGGCGTGGAACGCTATATAGACACACCTGTAAAGCGCTATTCTTCCGGTATGACTGTGCGTCTTGGTTTTGCGATTGCTGCACACTTAGAACCTGAAATACTTGTAGTAGATGAAGTGCTTGCCGTAGGCGATGCGGAATTTCAAAAGAAAGCTATTGGAAAGATGCAGGATGTCAGTAAAGGCGAGGGGAGAACGGTGTTGTTTGTGAGTCATAATATGCAGGCTGTTAAGAACTTATGTAACAAGGGACTGGTGCTAAAAGACGGGTGTGTCGAAACATCTGGTCATGTCGAATACTGTATTGACCATTACATGGCGAAAGAATATAACCCGATGATGGCACAGGTTTGGGATGAAAAAGAAGCTATTTGTCAGAATGGTGTGAAACTTCGGTCTGCTAGGATGATTACCGAAAGCAATATCCTTTACGCCGGTGATGCTCTTGAGTTCGAATTTGTTTTTGAAAACACAACCGATATTGAAGCACAATTTGACATTACTTATCATATTCGTGATGAACTTGATAACCTTGTTTTTGAAGGTTCAACCTATTATTCAAAAAGAAAAACAAAACATACAGGAAATGGCTTTTATAGGGCAAGATGTCGGGTGCCGGCAGATTTAATGAATGAAGGCAATTACCGGGTCGGCAGAATCTTTTTTATTAAAGATGGTGCAACAAGGTTGTTTTATACCGACAATATCCTCTATTTCACAATGGAAAGAAAGCCCCATAACGATGGATTTGGTTTCCAGGATGCAAAAATGGGCATTGTCAAACCAAATTTAGAATGGCAACTTATTTTAAATGAAAAAATGGTAATTATTAAATAATGAAATATATGAAAAATCCAATTTTTGTTACAAAGTCTTCAATGCCGCCATTTGAAGAGTATGTCGAAGAAATAAAACAATTATGGCAGAGTAGATGGTTGTCAAATAGAGGTGCAATTCATAAAAATCTGGAATTTGAACTTTCAAAATTGTTGGATGCAAAGAATATCGCTTTATTTGCAAATGGTCATGTGGCTTTAGAAGTGGCTATTGATGCTTATAATTTCGAGAAAGGGAGTGAAGTAATTACTACGCCTTATACACATTGCTCTACTACTCACTCCATTGTCAGAAACGGATTGGTACCTGTATTTTGTGATGTAAATGAAGCAGATTTGACCATTAATGCTGAGATATTAGAAAACTTCATTACAGAGAAAACAGTAGCTATTGTACCAACACATGTTTACGGCTTGATATGTAACGTAGAAAAAATAGATGAAATTGCAAAAAAGCACAATCTTAAAGTCATTTACGATGCTGCACATGCCTTTGGAATAAATTACAAAGGAAAAGGTATTGCAAATTTTGGAAATGCATCTATGTTTAGTACTCATGCAACTAAAGTTTTTCAAACTATTGAAGGTGGAATTACTGTTTTTAATGACAACGAGATTTATAAGAAGATTGATAATCTCACAAATTTTGGATTTGTAGGTCCTGAAAGCGTAGATTATATAAGCACCAATGCCAGAATGAATGAATTCGAAGCAGCTATGGGTGTATGCAATCTTCGGCATTATGCTGATGAAATTGCTAAAAGAAAGAATGTTTATGAGAAATATACTGAAATGCTATCAGGTGTAAAAGGTATAAGATTACTAGAAAAACAAAAGGGTGTCACTCAAAATTATTCTTATTTTATTGCTTTTTTTGATAGTTACAAAAAAAATCGAAATGAAATTCAGGAGGATTTGCAAAAACATAATATTTTTGCAAGAAAGTACTTTTATCCAATCATACCGGATTTGAATTGCTATAAGGATCAGTATGCTGATATCCAAACGCCACTTGCAAAACGTGCAGCAGATAATGTATTATCATTACCATTATATGCTGACTTAGCTATTAATGATGTAGAACGAATTTGTAAAATCATATTAGAATAATGAATTCTTATTATTCAGAAGAAGAATTAGGCTTGTTAGGGCTGAAAAGCTTAGGAGAAAATGTTATGATTAGCCGTAAAACAAGTATATACTCAGCAGAAAAAATCACTGTGGGTAATAATGTTCGTATCGATGACTTTTGTATATTGAGTGGAGCAATAACCATAGGTAATTATGTACATATAAATCCCTATAATGGCATTTTTGCAGGTTCTTCAAGTGTGGTAATTGAAGATTATACTAGTTTCTCCACAAAAATATCA
>JBDHVM010000100.1:0-5523 GCA_039809725.1 Peptostreptococcus sp. | reverse complement strand
ACATTTATCATCTATACATACTATATATCTTTGTCATCCGATAGCTATAAGTGCATATGACGATATTGCTACAGCAGTAGCTTCCATAGCTAGACACTTGTCAAAATCACCACTTGTTCTAAGCCCACCTTGTATTACCAATTCTATATCGGAATTATTTTCTCTCAAATACTTTACAGCTCTATGAAGTGCATACACTGTTGGAACAGTTGTATTATCCTTTAAAAATTTAGGTGAAGATCCAGTGGCACCACCTCTTCCATCTATAGTAATAAAATCAGGACTCGCTTTTATAATATAATCTAAATCCTTTTCTATTCTACCAGCAGAAATTTTAACACCTATAGGTCTACCTTCACTTCTTTCTCTTAAATCTTCTATCAACTTCCTTAAATCTTCTGGAGATTTAATTTCTTCAAAGTGAGATGGACTTTTTATATCTTCTCCAACCTTTTTTCCTCTTATCTTTGCAATTTCTTCAGTCACTTTTTCACCCGGAAGATGACCACCCATACCTGGCTTTGTCCCTTGACCTATCTTTATCTCAATAGCATCTACTTTTTTTAAATTTTCATCTGTGACACTGTATCTGTTCGGTATAAACTCAAATATATACTTATAGGCACTCTCCATTTCCTCTGGTAGTATTCCACCTTCTCCACTACACATTGCACTCTTAGACTTTGCTGATCCCTTAGCTAAAGAAAGTTTTGCTTCTTTTGATAGTGATCCAAAGCTCATATGTGATACATATATTGGATTTTCAAGAACCATAGGTTTTTTAGCCTTTTTACCTATCACTGTAACTGTATTTACATGGTCATTATCGTGAAGTGGTGTTTTAAATAACTGTGCACCCAAGATTAATATTTCGTCAAATCCAGGTACATACCTTAGAGTATCCATAGGCTCAGTTGTGGATTTACCTGTTTCAGAAATTCTGTGTATTTCATCCATCACACCATTATCACTTCTCACAAGCTCTGCTGGAAGCTCTAGTCCACTTAAAGTTTTAGCATCATCTAAGATAGATTTATCATTATCTGACTCATTATCTATTTTATTAAATGCCGATTTTTTAGCCTTACAAAGCGGACATAGCCAATCCTCTGGAAGATCTTTAAATAATATTCCCTCTTTTTCTTCATCATATTTAAAACCACATACGCTACATTCATATACACTCATAATCCAACCTCCATTCCTTTTTGTCAAAGTATTTACTATATTTAGTTTTGTTTTATACTATAATTATCTACCCTTAACTTTTGAATGTCAAGCTATTCAAATAAAAAAATGGGACTATCTATTCCTAGTTGGAATAAAACAGCCCCATCATTTTTTCACATTACTTATTTTTGTACTCTATTACCACTCTTCTATATGGATCTGAACCTTCACTATATGTGATTACATACCTATCATTTTGTAGTGCTGAATGAATGATTCTTCTTTCATATGGATTCATATAATCTAGTTTTTTTGTTCTTCTTGTTCTAGCAACTTCTCTTGCTGCCTTATAGCAATATCTCTTTAAAGATTCTTCTCTTTTCTTTCTGTAGTTTTCAATATCTACAAAAACTCTTGTATGAGAATCTTTATTTACCTTATTAAGTGCAAGGCCCGTTAAAAATTGTATAGCATCGAGAGTTTCACCTCTTCTACCTATCAAACAACTTGCTTCATCACCTTTTATTTGGATTTTAATCAAGTTATCTTCAACTTTAACATTTACTTCTGCATTTACATCTGAGTTTTTAAGAAGTTCTTCTATAAAAGCTCTTGCAATTTCAATTTCTTCTTCTTCTGTTATGTTTACTTTTTCTTCTATTTTACAATCATCTTTTTCTTCTACATCAGAAACTTCTCTATTTTCTTCTAGAGTAGTATCTACTTCATTAGAAACTTGTTCGATTTTTTTATTATCAATTTCAACTTCAGACTCTGTCAATATATTGTAAGTCAACTCGTATACACCATTTTTTGCACCTATGCCCCAAAAACCTTTAGAAGGTTTTTCTTTTACAGTTATTTGTATACTTTCTCTATCTGCATCTGTAGATTTCAGTAGCTGTTCGACAGCGTCATCTGGACTCTTTGCATAAAATACTTTTGATTCCACTATACTATCCCCCTACCTTCTATTTATTCTTATTATTTTTATCAAGCTTTTGAGCTTTTGAGCTATCCTTCAAATCTTTCTCTTGTTGAAGTTTAGCTTTTAGAGGTTTTGTAAATATATAGAACTGCAATACTGAGAAGACGTTACTTATTGTCCAGTATAAAGTAAGTCCTGCTGGGAATATAAATCCCCAATAAAATGACATACCTGACATTACCCAAGTCATTATTTTCATAGTTCCTTGTAACTGATCCTTTGGTGTCATCGCCTTTTGCATAAAAAATGCACTTATACCTGACATTACTGCAAGTACATAATCAGGTTTTATTAGGGACTTTATCCAAAGAAAGTTTCCATTAGCTGCAGTAAAAGCTGCACTATTTACAAAAACACCATATTTTACAGGATCTCTAAGAACGTAAAATAATCCAAATAAAATTGGCATCTGAATCAAAAGGGGAAGACAACCAGCTAGAGGATTTATTTCTGATTCCTTGTATAGCTTTGATATCTCTTCATTTTGCTTTTCAGGTTTATTCTTATATTTTTCCTGTATTTCTTTTATCTTGGGGTTTATTTCTGACATCGCAAAAGTAGATTTTGTCTGCTTTATAGTAAGCGGTGTCAAAATTAATTTAATCACTACTGTAAATAGTATTATCGCTAAACCATAGTTATTAACTATTCCAAATATGGTTTTTAATACCATTCCCAGAAAATTTGCTATTATTCCCATTAATACCTCCTATTAATTTTATCTCAACTTTGAGATACTTTCTACTTTAAAGGGTCGTAACCTCCAGGGTGAAAAGGGTGACATTTTAATACTCGTTTAACTGTCAACCACAATCCCTTTAGAAAGCCGTACTTTTTAAACGCCTGGATAGAATACTGTGAGCAAGTAGGATAGAATCTACACCTTGGTCCCAACATTGGAGATATATACTTTTGATAACCTCTTATTAAGAAGATGCAAATATCTGCTGTAAAACAGCTTATTTTTTTTAGATATTTCTTTATTTTTTCCATAGTTACCATTTTCCTAAATATTACTTATTACTATTTACTATGTTAGCCTTTTTTGTAATATATTTGATAGACTTTACAATATTGTTGTACTCAGCTTTATTGCTGTTTATCCTTGCAATAAAAACAATATCATAACCATCTTTAATATTATTATCAATATTAAGTCTATACGCTTCCTTTATGTATCGTCTTATTTTATTTCTAATATTAGCTTTACCAACTTTTTTTGATATGGAAATTCCTATCCTCGATCTATCTCTACCATTTTTATAGGCATAAACTACCAAGTTTCTATCCGCAAAAGACTTACCTCTTTGATAAACCTTTCTAAAATCAGCATCTTTTTTGATGCCATCGGTGTTATTAAACTTCATTAAATAATCTCCATTCCCGTATTTATGAATTTACAAAAAAAACCACTAAAGAGTGGCTTTTCATATCATTAATTCAGCACAGGCTATAAACTTATTAGTGAGTTAATCTGTTTCTTCCCTTAGCTCTTCTTCTTTTAAGTACATTTCTTCCTGTTGGAGATTTCATTCTCTTTCTGAAGCCATGTTCTCTTTTTCTCTGTCTTTTCTTTGGCTGATAAGTTCTCTTCATCTTTGAACACTCCTTTCAATAAACATAACTGTAAACATAACAATATTATTATAATGATTTTCATGGTAAAAGTCAATCAATTTTTGCTACTTTTTGTTCTTTTAGTAAAATATAATAATACAGGCTAACTTAGCTAAGATGTAGTTACTGAGTTTGTTCTGTAAAAAATATTTTTTTTATATATCACTAGTATTATGTTTAAAACTTTATACACATTTTTTTAATTTTTTTTATGTCGATATACAGTTTTTTTACACTTTTGTAAACGATTTCTTTCACAACATCTTGATTTTATACATAATTTTATCTGAGTTATCCACAAAATGTTAATAACTTTGTTGACAAAAATGTATAATCTCAATATATAATATATATATGTATTCACATACACGCAATTTAACAATATTTACACGAGGATTATTTTATTAACATGTTGTTTACATTTTTTTATTTATTTGAACTTATTAAATTTTATTAACATATTTATACACAGTTATTAAACAATCCACAATTAAGACTATTTATATAAAGGGGGTATTATTATCTATGGGTGCAAATAAACCGATGGACGCTAATAAGCTATGGGTTTCTACACAACAACATTTAAAAGCTTCTTTTTCTAAAGCTACTTTTGAGCTATATTTTTATAGTGCAAAACCTGTAGCTATTGAAAACAATGTACTTTACCTAAGTGGAAGTATACAGGATAAAGAGTTTTTTGAAAAACAGAATAAAAAAGAATTGCTAAAAGCTTTTAATTATTTAGCAGTTAATATTACAGATGTAATCGTACTTACAAATGATAGCGATTTAAATTCTGTAAAAAATAATCTTTCATATTCTCATGATGGTGATAGAATAATGGAAAGTGAAAAAAAAGATAAAATAATGTCTCTTTCTAAGAGTATTGCAAGTGCAAACCTAAATCCAAAGTACACTTTTGATACTTTTGTTGTAGGACCTAGTAATAACCTTGCTGTTGCAGCTTGTCAGAGGGTTGCTGACTACGATGGTACTTTAAACGATAATCCACTATTCTTATATGGGGGAGTTGGACTTGGAAAAACACACCTTATGCACGCTATAGGGCATAGAATACTTGAGAGAGATCCTTCAAAAAAAATACTATACGTTTCATCAGAAACATTCACAAATGAATTTATAGTAGCACTAAAAGAAAAGAAAAATGAGGAATTTAGACAAAAGTATAGAAATGTAGATATATTTATGATTGATGACGTACAATTTATTGCTGGTAAAGACATAGTTCAAGAAGAACTTTTTCATACTTTTAATGACGTTCACGCAGCTGGAAGCAAAATAATTCTATCGAGTGACAGACCACCAAAAGATATTCAAAAATTGGAGGAGAGAGTTCGCTCTAGATTTGCATGGGGATTAATGGCAGATATACAACCTCCAGATTATGGTACTAGAATGGCAATTTTACAAACTAAAGCAGAGATCGATAAGTTATCAGTACCTAAAGATGTTACAGAGTACATCGCGGATAATATTATGTCAAATATAAGAGAATTAGAGGGAGCTCTTAATAAAGTAGTTGTTTTTTCAGAGTTGATCTCAAAGGATATAACTCTAGAATTAGCTAAGGAAGCTCTAAAGGATGTACTTATTTCATATAAAACAAATGAAATTAATTTACTTAGAATAAAAGAAACTGTAGCAGATTACTATAATATAAGTGTAGATGAATAATAAAATAAGAACAGTATGACAACAAATATGGGTTTATTTTAGTCAATATATAT